>NZ_OY762658.1 GCF_963666255.1 uncultured Propionivibrio sp.
GAGCGTTCGTAGATGCGGGCGACGCCGGCCGCCTTGACGAGCGCACCGACGATCGCCTTGCGCCACTTGTCGGGACCGGCGGCGGTCAGTTGCAGGCAGATCGTGTCGCCGTAGCGGTCGGCGATGACGCCGGGCAGGCCGTCCGATTCGCCGTGGATCAGGCGCTGGCCGTCCTGTCCGGCCAGTTGTGGCATCGCCGTGCGGCGCGCGACGGCGTCGGCGACGCGGCGCTTGAAGAAGGCGTCGTCGATGATCGCCGTCGTGTCGAAGGTCCAGACACGCGCGCGGATCTGCGAATGCGGGCTCCAGGCGGCGCGCGCCAGGGCGCGGCCGTTGTCGTCGATGACCTCGACGGTGTCGCCGGGCCGGGCGCGGCCGTTGAGTCGGGCGACCGAGCCTTCAAAGATCCAGGGATGGCGGCGGAAGAGCGAACGCTCCTTGCCGGGCTTGAGAATAAGTTCTGCCATGGGAGCGAAAGGGCGGGGACGCGCCGGGTCAGCGCGCGTCGGCCGGCGCGGCCGCGATCGGGAAGACGCGGTCGTAGCCGAGGTTGAAGACAAAGGCGTAGGAGGCGTAGGCAATGGCGACGGCGATGTCGGCGAGCAGCGCTTCGAGCCAGCCCATGCCGGTCCAGTGCATCACCAGCGGCAGCGTCATCAGCACCAGGCTGCTCTCGAAACCGAGTGCGTGCGCGATGCGCAGCAGGAAGGGACGGCGGTCCGCCGTGCGCCCCGTCAGCCGGCCTTCGATCCAGTCGAAGCTGGTGTTGTAGACGGCGTTCCAGAGGCTGGCGATGACGGCGATGATCGCCAGCAGGACCAGCGATTCGCGCACCGGCACGCCGCTGGCCCAGGCAAAGGGCGGCGTGATCAGGACCATGCCGCCGAGTTCGAAGAGCAGAACCTGGCGGGCGCGGTCGAGCGGGGAGCGGAGTTTCGGTGTGGCGGACATGCGATGCGGCTCGTGAGCAAACAACCGTCATTTTGCCAGATCGGGGCGTTTTTCGCTGGCGGGGGGTGTCGCGCGACCGGCGCGCGCGGGAACTCGTTGCGCCGGCACGGCCTCCAACGAACAGGAGAACGGTCATGAAAATCGGCGTCCCGCGGGAAATCAAGAACCACGAATATCGTGTCGGCCTGACCCCGGCCAGCGTGCGCGAACTGACCCGGCGCGGTCATGCGGTACTGGTCGAACGTGGCGCCGGTGCGGCGATCGATCTCGACGACGCGGCCTACCGCGCCGCCGGGGCAACGCTTGTGGACGACGCGGCGACGGTGTTCGCCGAGGCGGAGATGATCGTCAAGGTCAAGGAACCGCAGCCGGCCGAATGCGCCTGGCTGCGACGCGGCCAGATCCTCTACGCCTACCTCCACCTGGCACCGAATCCCTCGCTGGCGGCAGCGCTGATCCGTTCGGGCGCGGTCTGCATCGCTTACGAGACGGTCACCGGTCCCGGCGGCGGACTGCCGCTGCTGGCGCCGATGAGCGAGGTGGCCGGGCGCATGGCGGTGCAGGCCGGCGCGGCGCATCTGGAAATCGCCCGGGGCGGGCGCGGTGTGCTGTTCGGCGGCGTTCCCGGCGTGCCGGCGGCGCATGTCGTCATCCTCGGCGCCGGCACGGTCGGCAGCAACGCGCTGCAGATCGCCGTCGGCATGGGGGCGCGGGTGACGGTGATCGACAAGGATGTCGATCGGCTGCGCCACCTCGATCTCGTTTTCGGCAACCGGGTGACGACGCTGTTTTCCAACGCCCAGACGATCGAGGAAGCGGTGCTCGATGCCGATCTCGTCATCGGCGGCGTACTCGTCCCCGGCGCGGCCGCGCCCAAGCTGGTCACCGCCGGGATGGTCGCGCGCATGAAGCGGGGGGCGGTCGTCGTCGATGTCGCCATCGACCAGGGCGGCTGCTTCGAGACCTCGCACGCGAAGACGCATGCCGATCCGACCTTCGTGGTCGATGGCGTCGTGCATTACTGCGTCGCCAACATGCCCGGCGCCGTCGCCCGCACCTCGACCTTCGCGCTCAATCACGCCACCATCGGTCATGCCGTTGATCTGGCCGACGCCGGCTGGCAGGGCGCCCTGCGCGCATCGGTGCATCTGCGCCACGGTCTCAACGTGGCGCTGGGCCAGGTCACGCATGCGGCGGTGGCGCAGTCGCTGGCCTTGCCGTTCGTCGCGCCGGAGACCTTGCTCGACTGATC
The DNA here is from genome assembly GCF_963666255.1 of uncultured Propionivibrio sp. Taxonomy (NCBI): domain Bacteria; kingdom Pseudomonadati; phylum Pseudomonadota; class Betaproteobacteria; order Rhodocyclales; family Rhodocyclaceae; genus Propionivibrio; species uncultured Propionivibrio sp. Next base: position 2,204 of record NZ_OY762658.1, read on the forward strand.
CGCCGGACCGCGAAAACACGCGAAAATCGCCGTCGGAACGGCCCGGGTGGCGGGCAGGAAGGGTAACATACAAGTTTTGTTCCGCTGCGATCGGGACGCTTCCCGCCGCTGCGGTTCGCCTTACGCCGAATTTCGCCCCATGACCGAATTTTCGCTTGCCACCGCCGCGATGCTCTCGCCGCCGGCCGTCTGGCGCCACTTTGCCGCCCTCTGTGCGCTGCCCCGCCCGTCGAAAGGCGAAGGGCGGGTGCGTGAGCATTTACTGACCTGGGCCGCCGCACGCGGCTTGGCGACCGAGACCGATACCGTCGGCAACCTGCTGATCCGCAAGCCGGCGTCGCCCGGGTGCGCCGGGGCGCCGGGCGTCGTTCTGCAGGCGCATCTGGACATGGTCTGCCAGTGCAATGCCGACGTCGTCCATGACTTCAATGTCGATCCGATCGTGCCGGTGCTGCGCGATGGCTGGCTGGTCGCGGAACGGACGACGCTGGGCGCTGACAACGGCATCGGCGTCGCGCTGATCCTGGCGGCGCTGGAAGACGCGTCGCTCGTGCATGGTCCGCTCGAAGCGCTGTTGACCGTCGACGAGGAGTCCGGCATGGGCGGCGCGCGTGGCCTGGCACCTGGATGGCTACGCGGGACCTTGCTGCTCAATCTCGATACCGAGGACTGGGGCCAGTTCTACGTCGGCTGCGCCGGCGGCATCGATGTCAGCCTGCGCCGCGTCGGACAGGCCGAGCCGCTGCCCGAGGGCCATCTCGGCGGGCGCGTCGTCGTGCGCGGCCTGCGCGGCGGCCATTCGGGGGTCGATATTCATGAAGGGCGCGGCCACGCGATCAAGCTGCTGATCCGCCTGCTGCGCCAGATCGAACGGCGCTGGCCGCTGCGGCTGTCGGCGCTCAGCGGCGGCACGGCGCGCAATGCCTTGCCGCGCGAGGCCTTTGCCGACATCGCGCTGCCGACGGCGGCGTGGGCAGAGATCGACGCCTTTCTCGCCGGTTGGCAGGCGATCTTCCGGGCCGAACTGGCCGGTGTCGACGCGGGTGTGACGCTGGCATGGGCCCCGGTGACGCCGGCCAGCGTGATGTGCACTGCCGACCAGAACGCCTGGCTGGGCGGGTTGCACGCGGCGCCGCAGGGCATACGGCGCATGAGCGTCGGTGTGCCGGGCGTCGTCGAAACCTCCGGCAATCTTGGCGTCGTCGCGCTGATGCCGAGCGGCGGGCAGGCGAATTTCATGCTGCGCTCGCTTGTCGATAGCGCTACCGCCGATCTGGCCGAGGAAATCGTCAGCCTGGCAACGCTGGCCGGTCTGACGGCCGAGTGTTCCGGCGCCTATCCGGGTTGGCGACCGAATCCGGCCTCGCCCTTGCTGGCGCGCTGCCAGGCGCGCTTCGCGGCGACCTTCGGTGAGGTGTCGTCGGTGCAGGTGATCCATGCCGGCCTCGAGTGCGGGTTGATCGGCGGTACGTATCCGTCGCTCGACATGGTTTCCTTCGGGCCGACGATCCGCGGCGCGCATGCGCCGGGCGAGGCCGTCGAGGTGGACTCGGTGGCGCGCTGCTGGCGCTTGCTGACGGCGATCCTGTCTGATCTGGCCGGGAGGGCTGCGGACGCATGAAGCCTGACTGGCTGCTGATCCGGCTCATCCTGGTCCAGGTGTTCATCCACGCTTGCATGACCGGCATGCGCATGGCCGCGCCGCTACTGGCGTTGCGCCAGGGGCACAGCGCGGCGGCGGTCGGCGTCCTGATGTCGCTGTTCGCGCTGACGCTGGTTTTCCTGTCGTTGCCGGCCGGGCGTTTCGCCGATCGCAATACCTTGCGGCGGCCGGTCGGCATCGCCATCCTATGTGCCGCGTCGGGGACGTCGCTGGCGGTGATCTGGCCGGTGTTTCCGGTGCTCTGCGTGTCGGCCTTGCTCGCCGGCGGGTCCGCTGGCAGCGCGCTGATCGCCTTGCAGCGCCATGTCGGTCGCATGGCGACGAATCAGACCGAGCGGAGGCAGGTCTTCAGCTGGCTGGCGATCGGGCCGTCGATCTCGAATTTCATCGGGCCGTTCGCGGCCGGTATCGTCATCGACACCGCCGGTTTCCGCGCCGCGTTTGCGCTGATGGCGGCGTTCCCGCTGATTTCCTGGTGGCTGGTGCGCGGCGCGCCCGAACAGGCACAGCCGGAGCAACCGGACGATGACGGCCAGCGTCGTTCCTGGGACCTGCTCGCCGAGCCGAAGCTGCGCCGCCTGCTGCTGATCAACTGGATTCTGGCGTCCTGCTGGGACGTCCACACCTTCGTCGTGCCGCTGATCGGGCATGAGCGCGGCCTCAGCGCGTCGGTGATCGGGCTGATCCTCGGCGCCTTTGCCGTGGCGGCGACGGCGATCCGCGGCGTGCTGCCGCTGGTCGCCGAGCGGGTCGAGGAATGGGCCGTGATATTTGGGGCGATGCTGGTGACGGCGACCTTGCTGTTCGTCTATCCGACCCTGCTCTCGGCGCTGACGATGGGGACCTGTTCGGTGCTGCTCGGTTTCTCGCTCGGTGTCGTCCAGCCGATGGTGATGAGCACCTTGCACCAGATCACGCCCGAGCATCGCCACGGCGAGGCGCTCGGTTTGCGCATGATGTCGATCAACGCGTCGAGCGTGCTGATGCCGCTGCTGTTCGGCAGTGCCGGCGCGGTGGTTGGCGTGAAGGCGGTGTTCTGGGCGGTCGGTTCAACCGTCGGCATGGGGGCGCGGCTGGCCTGGGGCATGCGGCCGCGAGTCCTGCCGAAATAGGCGCTTAGAGCGCGTCGCCTTCGAAGACGCCGAGGCTGCGGTTCTTTTGCACCGAATGCCAGGGGAAGCAGCGACCGTTCATGGCGATGTAAACGCCGGGCGCCAGCAACTGCGCGGCCATGACGGCGCTGCCGAGATTGAAGAGCGCGTCGCTGCCGCTGACCGAGTACGGCACCATCGCGCCGGTGAGCACGATTTTCTTGCCGGCGAGCGCCGCGTCGCCGGCCGCCACGGCTTCGCCGATTACCCGCGCCGTCTCGGTCATGGTGTCGGTGCCGTGCGTGATGACGATGTTCGCTTCAGAGGCCTGTCGGCAGGCGGCGAGCACGAGCTGGCGGTTTTCGTCCTGCATGTCGAGGCTGTCGACAAGCTGGTTGAGTTCGAAGGTGATCGGGATGCGGGTGCGGACCTGCTCGATGATGTCGGGCAGGTGCGTGTCCTTGAAGGTCAGCTGGCCGCGGATCGCGTCGTAGCGTTTGTCGAAGGTGCCGCCGGTAATGATGATGCGCAGGGTCATGGGCTGAAATCGAGTGGTTTCGCGGGAGTATAAACGAAAGCGCCGCCGATGCCGGCGGCGCGGTATCGGCGGCGCTTGCGCCTAGACCTTGAACTGGCCGACGATGCCGTTGAGTTCGCCGGCAAGTGCCGAGAGCTGGTCGGCGGCACGCGTCGTTTCCTGGGCGCCGTTGGCGGTGCGCGCGACGATGCCGGTGATCTGGTGCATGTTCTGGCTGATGTCCTGCGTCACCTGCGTCTGTTCCTGCGCCGCCTTGGCAACCTGGTTGATCTGGGTGGCGACGGCATGAATCTGGTCGAGGATGCGCGCCAGCGCCGCACCGGATTCCTCGGCCTTCTGGCTGCCGCGGGCGACTTCCTCGACGCCGGTTTCCATCGCCGTGACGGCTTCACGCGTTTCGTTCTGGATCGAGCCGATCATCGCGCTGATCTCGGTGGTCGCCTTGCGCGTACGTTCGGCGAGCTTGCGCACCTCGTCGGCGACGACGGCGAAGCCGCGGCCCTGTTCGCCGGCGCGGGCGGCTTCAATCGCGGCGTTGAGCGCGAGCAGGTTGGTCTGGTCGGCGATTTCCTGGATGGTGCCGGCGATGACGCCGATCTGTTCGGTGCGGTTGCCGAGGGTTTCGACCGATTTCGCCGTTTCCTTGACGCGGCCGGCGATGCTGTTCATCACCGTGATCGTTTCGTCGACAACGCGGGCGCCGGCAATCGCCGCGTCGCTGGCGTGATGCGAGCCTTCAGCAGCGGTCGCGCAGCTCTGTGCGATTTCGCCGGCCGAGGCCGACATCTGTTCGCCGGCGGCGGCGACGCGCTCGGACTGGTTGGCGACTTCGTCGGCGCCGGCGGCGATCTGCTCGGCCGTCGAGTGCAACTGCGCCGACGCGGCGGCGATCTGCTGCGTGCTCTGGCCGATCTGGGTGATGTCGTCCTGGATGTTGTCCATGAACATGTCGAACCACTTCGACAGCTCGCCGAGTTCATCGCGGTTCTTGAGATAGATGTTCTTGGTCAGGTCGCCTTCGCCCTCGGCGATGTCGCGCATGACCGCGATCATCTTGCCGAGCGGCTGAACGATGCTGCGGCTGATGGCAATGGCAAAGCCAATGGCGATGACGAGCGCCAGGATGCAGCCGATGGCCAGGCCGTAGAGCGCCGACTCGTAGGATGCGATCGCCTTGGCATGACTGGCCTCTGATTGCTGCTTGAGTTGCGCCGGGATCTCCCGTGCGCCGCCGGCGATCGCTTCGAATGCTGCTGTATTGGTCTTGGCGAGGGTGACCGTTTCCACTTCGATGGTACGCAGTTCGACGGCGGCGAAAATCGCGAAGCCGATGATCAGCATGACAACGGAAGCGAATCCCAGCAACAGCCGGGTACCGATTTTGAATTGAGTCATGAATCCATCCTTGGGGGCAAGTTTGGTGCAGTCGTCTTTTACGGGAAGTTGTCCGGAATCTTTATTCTTTTTGTGGCGCCGGGAGATTCCATGAATCGGCGCCGCCGAAAAAAAGCCGGGCACATTCTACTCGCCTTTTTCGGGGGGGGCGGCCCCGAATTGAACGTTGATTCCGGTGAAATGACAGGGTGCTATGCGCTGTGATTACGAACCGTCACACAAGCGCCCAAAAAGACCCACAGACGGATTTTCACGGGGCGCGTAGAGTGCCAATCGTTGCTTCAGCAATCCCCTGCTGGCAACGTTTGACCCTCCCTGACTCATCGCAATGATGAGATTTTTATCCCGCCTCAGACTGATGCGGGATTTTTTTTGCCCGAATTCCGCGAGTCCGCCCTTTCGTCGGTGTTACGGAGCCGGCGGCGGTGAAAAGAACTCATGCAGCGCGACGCCTGAAAAGGCCGGCCAGCTACGCCAGCCGTGTTCGAGTTGTGACGTCCGGTCGAGCATCTCGTGACGGCGGTGGATGAAACTGATGGCGCTGCCTGGCGTGGCGCCGGTGTGCGTCGGCGCGAAGCTGCGTAGCCCAGCTGCGGCGACCGGTTCGGTGAATTCGAGCAGCGTGCCGTGGCGTTCGCCGATGATGATGGCGAGTTGGCCTTGCGTGGCGGGCGCATGGTGCTGCACACGCGTGTCGGCGATCGGGCCGGCTTCGAGCGCGATCCGGACTCGACGCCGGGCACGGCTGCCCCATTCCAGAAACGGCTGCGCCAGGGTCCTGATCTGCGCCGGATCGGTGCGATAGGCCATGACGGTGATGCTGTCCGCGTCGGCGGCGATGGCGTCGAGCAGCGGGCCGCGCGAGGTTTTTGCCGTCGCCCAGAAGAAGGGAAGCGCGAGGTCAATCGGCAGGTCTGCCGCTGCCCGCAGTTCGCGTATCGTGTCGGCGTAGGCGTCGAGCCACGGCGTTGCGTCGAGGGCATAGCCGCGATTCAGATAGGGCTCGATGTCGTACTGGATACCGGCCAGCGCGGCGCCGTCCGGCGCCGTCCGGTTGTAGTCGGCGTAGGCACGGGCCATGCGTTTGAAATGATGCCGTTCCGATGGAAGAACAGCGCGGGCGTCGCCGGCGACGGCCCAGACCGCGATGCCGGCCTTCGTGGCGCGGGCGACGAACACGGCAAGCTGGTCGGCGTCGACGACCTGCGCGCGCTCGGGATCGACCGGTACGGTGACGAAAAGCGTATCAATCGCAGCGGCGGCAAAGGCGGCGAAGGCTGCGCTGTCGGCCTGGCGCCAGCCCTCCGGTTGCCAGATCCAGGTGGCGCGGCCGGACGCCGGCGCCGGGCCGGGAATCGGCACGATCGACAGCTCGGTGATGCCCAGCGTCGCCGCGTGTGGCGGACATAACAGGCTGATCGCCCGCAGACGGTTGGTATCGATCCCTTCCGGTGGGAGCGGCAGGGTGACGGTCGGTTGGCCCGGGTCGAGCGTACCCAGCAGGTGCGGGTCTTCCGCGCTGAGTCGCCGCGTATCCGACAGACCAAGCGGGAAGGGCGCGCTGGCGGTGTAACGCAGGCGGATCGCTGCACGCGTTCCCTGCGGTAGCGGGCGCTCGTGCAGTCTCAGCAGGGCGCCGCCACTGGTCTGGCCGGCGCGGCAGGCGAGGGTGAGCGCGTCGGCCGAGACGCTGCCGCTGGCGCGGCCGTCAATGCCGAATGTCTGCAGCGCGATTTCGCCGAAGAGTGTGTTGCCGAGGATGCGCGGGCTGTCGTCGGGTACGGTCGCGTCTCGGGGAATCACTTCGGCCTGCGCCAGTTCGCTGGCCGCGCCTTCGTAGGAAAGCGCGAATCCCGGTGCGAGACCCTCGGCGAGCGGACGGGCGATCAGGCGCCCGGCCCGCAGCGTTGTCGCGTTCACCGGCAACTGACGCTGGTCACAGCCGGGCAGCGCGGTGTCGCTGGCCAAGAGGTGCCGCGCCGTCCCGTCGGGAGCGGAGACCGTGTCAAGCACGCCTGCCGTCGGCGCGACCGTCGGGCATTCGCCGATCCAGACGGCTGCGGCCGGTGCCATGGTTATCGAGGCCAAAGCGGCGGCCAGAAATTTTCCGCCGACAGTCACGGAGGGCCTTCGGTGGGACGCAGGCGCACGATCGTGTCGCCGGCCGTCAGGTCGATCACCAGTTGCGTGCCGTCCTGTCGCCATGTGCCGGACGACGGCGTGACGCTCTCGGCGCGGTGGCCCGACGGCAGGACGAGCGTCAGACCCGGCACTGCCCGGTCGACATGAAGGTGCAGTTGCGGCAGTCCGTCGCTCATGCGGATGTCGACGTCGACCGCGTCGCGCGCCGCCCAGAAATCGCCGAAGGCGCGCATGCTGCCGAACCAGGCGCGGTCGGCGACAGCGGCGACGAAGCGCTTCTCGAATTCGAGCTTGTGTCCGGTGATGTCGGGATGGATGAGGACGACCAGCGTGCCGCCGTAGCGCGCCAGTTGCCCGGCCAGCGCGACGGCTTGCGGCAGGCGGTCGAGCAGTCGCGGCGCCGCTTCGTCCTCGATGCCGACGGGGAATTCAAAGACATCGACCTCGGCCGTGCCGGCGCGGTCGTACGTCAGCCGGAACGGCAGGTGCGTCAGTGAATTGTTGGCTGTCGCCGACGAGCTGTAGCGATAGCCGACGGCCTGCATGGCTTGCGGCGCGGCGTAGGGGTTGCGCAAATGGCCCGGGCGGAAGCTCACGACGGCGCCGTCGCCGACGAAATGCTCGAGGAGAAAGCGGCTGACGCGCAGTTCGCCGAAGATCGTGGCGCCGTCGGTGCGCGTGGCGCTGCGGACGAAGGGCCGGTAATCCGGGTAACGCTCGCGGCCGCTGCCGAGCGGCAACTGGTGGAACAGCATCGAATGCGCGACCGAGTGGCTGCCGATCTCGATGTCGTTGGCCGCCAGTTCCTTCAGCAGCGCTATGCCGTTGTCGTTGAAGAAGACGGCGTCATTCCAGTCGCGGACGTATTTGGTCTGGACGAAATAGGTGGCCGGTACGCCGGCTTCGGCTTCGAACCTGGCGTAGGCGAGGGCGTTGGCGAGCGACTGCGTGTAGTCGACGTCGTGCGTCATCAATACCGTCAGCGCTTTCCCCTGTGGCACCGTGTGCAGCGTCACGGCGTTCGGTTCGCCGGCGCGGTAGATGTTGCCGATCAGCCGGAGCAGCACATCGATCGCCGGTTCGAAGCCGTTGGCATAGTCCCTGGCGACGCCTTCCTCGCGGTTGTTGTAGCCGATGGCGAAGAGGAAGCCGAGGTCGATGCCGATGGCAATGGCGCTGCCTTTGCCGGTCTTGCGTTCGGTGATGGCGGCGCTGCCGTCGTCGTACACGGCGAGCGGCGCCGTGGCGCCGACATAGCCAAGGCTGCCGAAGGCGGCGGCGCCCTGGCGCGGGTTGGAGAAGGGAATCGTTTGTTCGCGGGCGTCGGTGAAGCCGGTCGACAGCGCGTGCGCGGCATCGAAAGTGATCCTGCTGCGCGCGCGCGACGGTGCCGTCGTCGTGAATCCGAACACCTTGCCGAGTGCATCGCCCTCGACGTCGACGCCGATCAGCGTGCCGCCTTCGTCCGGGAATCGCGACAGCGCGGCGTAGGCCTCGGCGTCGAGGACGCGGCCGGACATCGTCGGATAGACCATGACGACGCGATGGCGCAGCGCTTCCTTGACGTCGCGGGTCAGGCGGAAGGGAATGCCTGTCGTGCGCAGGCCGTGCGCGAGGCTGAGCCAGGACGAATCGGTATCGGTCAGCAGCACGGCCAGACGGCTCTGCTCGCCGCGGTCGAAGGATTGCCATGCCGCCGGGATTGGCGTCGGGATCTCGGTGGCGGCGGCGGGACCGCTGACATTTGCGAACACGAAGGCGGCGGTGTCGCCGGCGGCGCGCGAACGCTCGGGCGCGGCATCGGTGGCGCCGGCGAGGGCCAGGCCGAGGCAGGCTGCAATCAGGCGTCGGCAGCGCATTCGTTCTGGCGGCAAGGGAAGTGCCCTGCGGACGGCGGGAGGTACATGGCGCGCATGGTCGTGACGGGAATGCCGGATGCGGCATTCTAACGTGCGCGCCGCCGCCGGTGTTATGCGAAAGCCATGGCGGCGCGCGCGTCCGCGATCAGCCCGGTTCGCTGCCGGCGACGGTCTTGTGCACGAAGACGGCGCGGTCCACCGGCGTCAGCCAGACGAGGCCGTCGCCGATCTGGCCGGTATTACAGATGCGTACGATCAGCTCGACGAGGGTGTCGGCCACGTCGTCGGGCGCGACGATCTCGATGCGGAGCTTCGGCGTGAAGTCGACGAGTTCTTCGCGCGGACTGTGACGGAGCCCGCCGATGCGCGATGGCGCCGACAAGCCTTCGACCTTGGTCACCGTCATGCCGGGAAAACCGGGCGCGTCGCGCAGGGCTTCGCGCAGCGCGGCGAGTTTGGTAGGGCGGATGATGGCCTTGATTTCCTTCATGGTGATCGCTCCGGAATCAGCGGTTGGACGGGGTCAATCATAACCGGTCAGGTTTCCACCGGCGGCTCGTCGAAGCGGCGGTAGAGCGTCGGCAGCATGACGAGCGTGAGCAGCGTCGAGGTGATCAGCCCGCCGATGACGACGATGGCCAGCGGTCGCTGCACTTCCGATCCCGGTCCTGTCGAGAACAGGAAGGGGATGAGGCCGAGCAGCGCGACGGTCGCCGTCATCATCACCGGACGGAAGCGTTGCGTCGCGCCCTGGACGATTGCTTCGGCAAGCGGCATACCGTCGTGGCGCAGGCTGCGGATGTAACTGACGAGGACAACGCCGTTGAGCACGGCGATCCCCCACAGCGCGATGAAACCGACCGAGGCGGGCACCGACAGGTATTCGCCGGTGAGGAAGAGGGCGATGACGCCGCCGAGCGAGGCGAAAGGCAGCACGAGAATGATCAGGCTGGCCATGCGCACCGAGCCGAAGAGCAGGAAGAGCAGGAAGAAGATGGCGGCGATCGTTGCCGGGACGATGATTGCGAGATGCCCGAGCGCACGTTCCATGTTCTGGAACTGGCCGCCCCATTCGAGGTTGTAGCCTTCAGGCAGGCTGATGCGCTGCTCGACCTTGCCGCGCAGTTCGGCGACGAAGCCGCCGAGGTCGCGGCCCTTGACGTTGACGCCGACGACGATGCGCCGCTTGGCCATTTCGCGGCTGATCTGCGCCGGGCCGTCGCCAACGCCGATGCGGGCGATGCTCTGCAGGTTGACCTGGGCGCCGTTGGGCGCCGAGATGATCAGGTTGCGGATCGATTCGACATCGTTGCGGAAACGCTCGGGCAGGCGGACGATGCCCGAGAAGCGCCGTTCGCCCTCGAAGATCTGAACGGCCTCCTTGCCGCCGATGGCGATCTCGATGACATCGTGGATGTCACTGGCATTGAGCCCGAAGCGGGCGATGGCCTGCCGGTCGATGTCGATGGTCAGGTACTGCTGGCCGCTGATGCGTTCGACGCGCAAATCCTCGGCGCCGGGGATGGTCTGCGCCAGCCGGGCGATTTCCTCGGCCTTTTTGCGCAAGAGGTCAAGGTCGTCGCCGAAGACCTTGATGGCGACGTCGGAACGCACGCCGGTGACCATTTCGTCCACGCGGTCGGAAATCGGCTGGGCCATGACGATCTGCACGCCGGGCAAGGCCTTCAGCTTGTCGCGCATGGCTTCGGAGATGTCGTCCTGGGTCCAGCCGTGCGGCCATTCGCTGCGTGGCTTGAGGCTGACGATCGGCGTCGATTCGTTCTGTCCCTGCGGGTCGGCCGGCGATTCGCCGCGGCCAACGCCGGAGACCGCCGACTTGACGCCCGGCACCTGCATGACGAGGCGCATCGCCTCCATTTCCATCTTGATCGACTCTTCGAGCGAGATGTTCGGCACGCGGTTGATGCCCGGCACCAGCGAGCCTTCCTTCATTTCGGGGATGAAGGCGGTGCCGAGAAAGGGGAAGAGCGCCAGCGTGAACACCAGCAGGGCGGCGGCCGATGCCAGCGTCTTGCGTTCGTGGGCGAGCGCCCAGTGGAGGAGGCGCAGGTAGGGGCGCTTGAGCGCGGCGATGGCGCGCGTTTCGTGTTCGCCCTTGCCGACCTCGACCTTGAGCAGGTAGGAGGAGAGCACCGGTGTCAGCGTCAGCGACAGCACCAGCGAGACGAACAGCGCGATGGCAATGGTATAGGCGAGGGGGGAGAACATCTTGCCTTCCATGCCCTTGAGCGTCATCAGCGGGAGGAAGACGAGGATGATGATGCCGACACCGAAGACGACCGGTGTCGCGACCTCCTTGACGGCGTTGAAGACGACGCGCAGGCGCGATTCGCCGTGGGCATTGCGGCCGAGGTGGGCGAAAGCGTTCTCGACGACGACGACCGAGCCGTCGACCATCAGGCCGATGGCGATGGCGAGACCGCCGAGCGACATCAGGTTGGCCGAGATGCCGTAGTGGTTCATCGCCATGAAGGTCAGCAGTGGCGTCAGCACCAGCGTGGCAACGACGACGAGCGAGGAGCGCAGGTCGCCGAGGAAGACGAAGAGAATGGCGACGACGAAGGCGACGCCTTCGAGCAACACCTTGACGACGGTCTCGATGGCCGCGTCGACGAGTTCCGAACGGTCGTAGTAGGGAACGATGCGGAGCTTGTCCGGAAGCATGCCCTTGGCATTGATCTCGGCGACGCGCTGCTTGATGCGGGTGACGATCTCCTTGGCGTTGCCGCCGCGGATCATCATGACGATACCGCCGACCGATTCGGTGACGCCATCCTTGACGACGGCGCCGGCGCGGACGCCGCTGCCGATGCGTACCTCGGCGACGTCGCGCACATAGACCGGCGTGCCGCCGACTTCCTTGAGCACGATGGCGCCGATGTCGTCGAGGCTGCGGATGAGGCCGACGCCGCGGATCAGGTATTGCTCGGCGTAGTGCGGCAGGACGCCGCCGCCGGAGTTGGCGTTGTTGCGCGCCAGCGCCTGGTAGACCTGCTGGATCGTCAGCTGGTGGTGGCGCAGGCGGTCGGGGCTGACGAGCACCTGGTACTGCTTCTCGAAACCGCCCTGCGAGTTGATCTCGGCGACGCCCGGAATCGAACGCAGCAGCGGGCGGACGACCCAGTCCTGGACGATGCGGCGTTCGCTCAGTTCCTGTTCGCTGAGTTCGCGCTTGCCGTCGTCGGGCCGGTCGAGCGTGTATTGATAGACCTCGCCGAGGCCGGTCGACACCGGGCCGAGCACGGGGGTGACGCCGGTCGGCAGTTTGCTGCCGGCCTCCATCAGGCGTTCCATGACGAGCTGGCGGGCGAAGTAGACGTCGGTCTTGTCGGTGAATACCAGCGTGATCAGCGACAGGCCCGGCTTGTTCAGCGAGCGCATCTCGGTGAGACCGGGCAGGCCGGTCATGCCGATCTCGAGCGGCACAGTGACGAAACGCTCGACCTCCTCGGGCGAGCGGCCGGTCGCCTCGGTGGCGATCTGGACCTGAACGTTGGTGACATCGGGAAAAGCGTCGACCGACAGCTTGCGCGCGGCGTTGATGCCGAAGACGAGCAGCACGGCGGCCAGCACGGCGACGACGAGACGCTGCTGTAGCGCGGTCTTGATCAGTGACTCCATGCTCAGGACCCTTCGAGTTCGGCGCGCTTGCGCTCGTTGTTGAGGTGGAAGGCGCCTTCGACGACGACGCGCTCACCCGGTCGCAACCCCTGTTCGACGACCTGGACGCCCTGGTGGTCGCCGCGCAGGCGCACGCGGGTCAGGCGGTAGCGCCGTTCGCCTTCATCGACGAAGACGTAATCGACGTTCTCCTCGCGCACGATCGCCTGGGTCGGTACGACCAGCCGTTCCTGCGGTCGCGACTGGATCAACATCGTCGCCAGCATCGCCGGCTTGAGTTCCCGGTCGGGGTTGTCCATCTCGGTGCGGACGGTGATCGTCCGCGTTTCCGGATTGACGATATCGCTGACGAAGATGAGCTTGGCCTGGCGCTTGGCATTGCCGAGCGCCGGCACCTCGATCTCGACGGTCTGGCCGACGCGGACGGCGCCGCTCTCGGCTTCCGGCACCTGGGCGATGACCCAGACGCGTGACAGGTCGGCGACGGTGAACAGCGCGTCGGCGGGTTGCACGACCAGCCCTTTGACGACCTTGCGCTCGACGACGACGCCGGACAGCGTGGCGATGACCGGCGCCACCGAATTGATGCCGCCGCTGGCGGCGATGTGGTCAAGTTCGCGGGCACCGACGCCGAGCACGCGCAACTGGTCGGCGGCCGCCTGCTGTTCAGCCTTGGCGATCGCGTATTCGGACTCGCGCCGCTGCAGTTCGGCGGCGCCGATGACATCGGAATCGAAGAGCAGGCGTGCGCGCGCCGCGCTCTGGGCCTGCAGTTTGGCCTGGGCGGCCGATTTGACGTAGGCGAGCTGGGCATTGCCGAGTTCGACGCTGTGCAGCCGGGCGAGCGGCTGGCCCTGCGTGACGGCCTGTCCCGTCTCCGCCAGCAACTCGACGACGCGGCCGGTGATCGGCGCGCCGATGCGGGCGACATGCTGCTCGTCGAAATCGACGCGGCCGGCGACGCGCAGCGTGTCGCTGATCGGCGCGGTGCCGACTTCGGTGACCTTGAGGACGCCATTGAGGGATTCCGGCGCGGTGACGACGTTGGGGTCGGGCGGCGGCGTGTTGCTGGTTTCGCCGGGTTTTTGCTTGCCGCAACCGGCGAGGACGAGGGCGAACGTGAGCGCGATGAAGACGTAGGCGAGGGCGTGGACGGTCGGAGCGAGTCGGGTCGTTTTCATGGTTCGGCGGTCGGCGAGGATTGGGCCAGCGTGGCGCGCAGGCGGTCGATTTCGAGGGTGGCGACCTGCTGGTCGAAGCGGGCGGCGATGAGTTCGTTACGGGCGGCGCGATAGACGCGCTGGGCATCGAGGTAGTCGAGGATGCCGCGCTCGCCGTAGCGGTAGGCGGCTTCGGCGATACGCAGCGCCGCTTCGGCCTGGCGCAGGATGCCCGATTGCAGTGCCTGCACCTGCGACGCGGCGATCTGCCACTGTTGCCAGGCGACTTCGAGATTCTGCTGCAGCGTGAATTCCTGCTGCGCTTCCTCGTTGCGCGCCCGCGACAGCCGCGCCTCGGCTTCGGCGACCGGGCCGCTGCGGCGATCCCAGAGCGGCAGCGTCAGGACGACGCCGATGCGGTTGTCGCGGGTGTCGGGGGTCTGGTCGTAGCCGCCGCGTACGGTCAGCGCCGGCCAGCGCAGCCGGCGTTCGTGCTCGCGCAGGTTCTCGGCCTGTCGCGTCAGCGCGCGCTGGCGGGCGAGGTCCGGATTGCGCTCGCGCACTTCGGCCAGCAAGGTCTCCAGGGGCGGCACGGCGACCGTGTCGTCGAGCTTGCCGGCAACGCGGAAGTTCTGTGGCAGGACGTTGCCGACGAGTTGGCGCAGGGTGGCACGCGCCTGATGCTGGCGCAACTCGGCGCTTTGCACCATCTTGCGGGCGCTGAGCAGTTCGGTTTCGGCCTTGATCGCCTCGAAGCGCGGCGATTCGCCGGTATCGACCTTGATCTTGATGCGATGGGCGATCTGCTCGATCGTCGTTTCATCGTCGTGCGCGGCGTTCAGTTCTGCTTCATAGCGCAGAAGTTCGTAGAAGCGATAACGCAGGCGGGCGAGGAGTTCGTTGCGGGTGTGCCGGGCCTCCGCCCGCGCCGCGTCGAAACCCGCGTCGGCAGCGCCGATACGGGCGCTGCGCAGCCAAGGATAGTCGATGCGCTGCGATACCCAGACGGCGCGGCTGTCGCCCTCGGTGACGCCGGGCTGGCGCATGCGGACGCTGCCCTGCATGGTCTCGATTTCCGGATTCGGAAAGGCCTGGGCACTGTCGATGCCGGCGCGCGCGGCGTCGACGAGATCGCCGGCGGCGCGCAATCCGCGGTTGTGTTCGAGCGTCAACGCGATCAATTGGTCGAGCGAGTACGCCGCGCCGGCCGGCGGCTCGGCGGCCTGTGCCGTTGTCATGGCTAGGCAGGCCGGAATGGCCAGGATGGAAAAAATGAGGCGTTTTGAGAAAAACATAGGCTTCCCCGATGTGTTCCCGATAGGGGGACAGACATCGTGTGTCAGTGAAAATTCGATGCGGCGCCTCGAAAGGGCGGACAGCGAAGGCGCTAGCGTGGGGATGTGCAGGCTTTGCCGCGGGGCGGCGAGAGCACCGAGGGGGTCGGTGGCGAAATCGGGAGATGGCGATTCATGGCGCCATTCTACCCCGGGTCGATAATTCTAAATAGTCGACTCTTTTGTTGTGTTCTGAATGTTTTTTCGATGTATTCGGGGGCGGAAAAGGCCGGACGCGCCGCGCGGGCGGTCCGGTGATGTACTCAGTACTTCAGCTTGAGCGTATCGAGTTGTTCCTTGGTAATGGCCGGCACGTCGCCGCGTTTCTGCCAGCGGTTGAGATTCCATCCGCCTTCGCCGATCCAGGCCTTGAGCGTGGCGAGGTTGGCCTGGCGCTCGGGCTCCGTCTCGCCGAGGTGTTTGTACATGTTGCCGGGCTTTCTGTCGGGTGTGCCGCTGCCGTCGTCGAGCCGGCGCATCATGGCGCCGGTGTCGGGCCAGACGATCAGTGCGCTGAGGTCGGCATAGGTGTCGAGCCGCGGACCGATCTTTTTCTTCTTGTAGCCGTCCTCGTCGGTCTTGAACTGGACGATCGATGGCGAGTTGCCGTCGTGGCACTCGAAGCACTGGCGCTGGATGAGCGGCGCGATATCGTTGCGGTAAGTGACTTCGCTGGCTCCCGCTGCACCGCTGGCGAGCGCTGCGGCGAGCAGGAGGATTCCCTTGGTCTTATGCATGCAAATTCCCCGGTCTGAGATAAATTCTGGCGAAAGGCGGATGCGTGCCGCCGATGCTTCACAGACTGTCAGAAATGCGAAAAGTTCTCAATAAAAAGCTGCGGGGGCGGCCTAGCGCGGTGAGATTTCCAGCGTCCGGAGTTCTGCGGCGCAGTCGGGCGTCGGCGCCTGTCCGGTTTGGGGCGCGCGGATCTCCTTGGCGGCGAAGCGCATCTGGCGGACGAATTCCGGTTCGGCATGGAGCAGGCTGACGGCGGCCGCGCCGACCAGGCGGCCGGCGTCAACGTCGCTTTGCCAGTGTACGCCGCAGATGACGCGGCTGTCGCCGAAGGCGAGCCCGCGCTTGAGCAGGCGGTCGCGGCGTTCCGGCGCGAGCTCGGCGAGCATCAGCGCCCAGGCCCAACCGATGGCGGAATGGCTGGACGGGAAGGAATCGGCCTTGTGCTTTTCCTCGGGCGTACAGCTCGTGTCGCCGTGCGCGAGATAGGGGCGCTGGCGCTGGAAATGCTTCTTGGCGCTGGCCCCGGTGAGCGCGACATCAGCGCGCAAGCGGCTGAGCAGGGCGGCGATATGCGGTGTTTCCTGCGCCGAGATCGTCTGGCCGAGCGCACAGGAAAATGCCCCGACGGCTTGGGGGAAACCGAGATTGGCGTCGGCATGGGCAAGCGTCCAGCGCGGCGTGTCGCGCAGCGAACGCGTGCGCCGGTAGGCGTCCTCGTCGGCGGCGAAGGCGGCGCTGTCCGGCGTCGGCGGGGCCGGCAGGAAGGCGCGGCTGTCGGGGATACGGTCGGGCTGGAGATAGCCGATCACATGATCGGGGTGGCCGCCGGGCAGACTTTTCGGCGTTGTCGATGGCGGCAGTTCGGCACAGCCGGCGGTGAGAAGTGCGAGCAGCGGCAGGCAGCGCAGGGCGAATGTCTTCATGAGGCTGGAAGGGCGGGAAGTCAAGGCGCCATTGTACCCAGCTTGTTCACCTTTCTTTACCGCCTTTTGCCATTGTTGGCGGCCGTCTCCGGGCCGGTCACGGCACAATCGCCGCTGCATCGAATGACAGGAGATTCCCCATGCCCAGAAGGATTTTTGCGCGCTCGGCGATCGTCGCCGGCATTGTCGTCCTCAGCGCCTGCGCCACGCCTTACGGCGGCGGGATGGGGGGTCCCGGCGGCGGTCCCGGTGGCATGGGCGGCGGCGGGATGAACGGCGGCGAACGTGGTGTGTCTCAGGGGGCCGCCTTCAAGTCGCCGATCGAACAGATCCAGGAACAACTGGTCGACACGGCGATGGCCTTGAAACTGACGCCGAAACAGGCGGTGCTGTGGGATACCTACCAGGCCAGCGTCGGTGCGCTGATGGCCGATCAGGTCAAGCAGGAACTGTTCGCCACGACGCCGCGCACGGCCTTGCAACTGATCAATGGCAAGGTGGACGTTGTGCGCAATCGTCTGACGGCGATGGAGGAAATTGCCGAACGTGCGACGACGCTTTATCAGTCACTCGATGACGGGCAGAAGACGATCGCCGACCAGCGCCTTGCAGCGACGGTGCCGGCGCTCTATTCGGGACTCGTCGTCCAGAGTGGCGGCGGACGCGCCGGCGGAGGACAGGAACAAGGGGGACACGGTGGGCGTGGCGGTCCGGGTGGCATGGGCGGCCCCGGCGGTGGCATGGGACGTTTCTAGCGCCTGCTTCGGGAGGGGGCGGCATGGTCCGTGACCCCGGCAGCAATACGCTCCAGCCCCGAGTTCGTACTGCGGTGGCGGTATTCGATCCGCGGATGTCGAAGCGCGCCGGCGAGTCGCAGAAACGCCCGCCGGCGCGGTTGATTACTCCGGCAGCCCTTCGATCGTCGGCGTGTTGACCAGTCCGACGGCAGCGCCGCGGCGGGCGCGCTGGCCGAGATGTTTCTCGTCCGACAGGAGTTCCTTCGGCTTGTTGCGGAAGACGCCCTTGATGGCGACGACCGGGCCCTTGACGGCGATCGCCGCCTTCAGTGTTTCCTTGCCCTTGAGGCCGATGATCTGTACGCCCTTGCCACCCGAGAGCTTCTTCATCTGGTCGAGCGGGAAGACGAGCAGGCGACCGTCGTCGGCGAGTGCGGCGAGATGGTCGGCACCGGCGACGCGTGTCGGCGGCAGAATCGTGGCGTCGTCTTCAAGCGTGAGGAAGGCCTTGCCCGCCTTCTGGCGCGAGAGCAGGTCGCCGTAGGTGCAGATGAAGCCATAGCCGGAAGTCTTGGCAACGAGGAACTCTTCTTCGGGTTTGGCGACGAGCACATGCGCGATGCGGCTGTTGCCCATGTCGACGAAGGACGGCAGCGGCGCGCCCATGCCGCGCCCGTCGGGCAGCGCGGCGATCGCCACGGTGAAGGCGCGGCCCTCGTTCGAGAGAATGACGAGCGAATCGACCGAGCGGCATTCGAGCGCGACGCCGGGACCGTCGCCATCCTTGTAGGCGACGCCGGAGAGATCGAGATTATGCCCCTGGCGTACGCGCGCCCAGCCCTTGTCCGAGACGATCAGCGTCACCGGTTCGTCGGCGACGGCGGCAACTTCCGAGCGCGAGGCCATCGTCGCCGCCTCGATCAGTGTGCGGCGTGCGTCGCCGTGTTTGGCGGCGTCGGCCTTGATTTCCCTGATCACCAGCCGGCGCATCAGCGTGTCGCTGGCCAGCAGCTTTTCGAGGTCTTCCTTTTCGGCGCGCAGTTTTTCCAGTTCCTGCTCGATCTTGATGCCTTCGAGCCGGGCCAGTTGGCGCAGGCGGATTTCGAGAATGTCGTCGGCCTGGCGCTCGGAGAGCTTGAAGCGCGCAATCAGCGCCGGCTTCGGTTCGTCCGATTCGCGGATCAGGCGGATCACTTCGTCGATGTGGAGGAAGACGATGTGCCGGCCTTCGAGGATGTGGATGCGGTCGTTGGCCTTGGCGAGGCGGAATTCACTGCGCCGGCGCACGGTCGTCAGGCGGAAACGGCACCACTCGCCGATCAGGTCAGCGAGCGTCTTCTGGCATGGGCGGCCGTCGAGACCGACGGCGACGAGGTTGATCGGTGCCGTCGTTTCGAGGCTCGTATGGGCGAGCAGCAGCGCGACGAATTCATCGCGGTCGAGGCGCGAGCTGACCGGCTCGAACACCAGGCGGATGTCGTCGTCCTTGCCGGATTCGTCGCGGGCGCGTTCGAGTTGTGAGGCGAACAGCGCCTTCAGTTGCGCCGCCGACTGCTCGATCGCCTTCTTGCCGGGCTTCGGCTGGGGATTCATCAGCGCGCCGATTTCGGAGAGCACCTTGGCGCTCGACACGCCCGGTGGCAGTTCGCGAACGACGAGTTGCCAGGCGCCGCGCGCCATTTCCTCGAAGTCGTAGCGGGCGCGCACGCGCAGGCTGCCGCGGCCGCTGGCGTAGGCGTTGGTGATTTCGCTCGGTGTCGAGATGATCTGTCCGCCGCCGGGATAATCCGGGCCGGGGACGTGCGTCATCAGTTCGGCGAGGTCGGCCTGCGGGTTCTGGATCAGGCAGATCGCGGCGTTGGCGATTTCCTGCAGATTATGCGATGGGATTTCGGTGGCCATGCCGACGGCGATGCCGGAGGCGCCGTTGAGCAGAGAGAACGGCAGGCGTGCCGGCAGGAAGGCCGGTTCATCGAAAGCGCCGTCGTAGTTCGGCTGGAAGTCGACGGTACCCTCGTCGAGTTCGCCGAGCAGGAGTTCGGCGATTGGTGTGAGGCGCGCTTCGGTGTAGCGCATCGCCGCCGCGTTGTCGCCGTCGCGCGAGCCGAAATTGCCCTGGCCATCGACGAGCGGATAGCGCAGCGAGAAGGGCTGGGCGACGCGCACCATCGCGTCGTAGGCCGACGAATCGCCGTGCGGATGGTATTTACCGATGACGTCGCCGACGACGCGTGCCGACTTGACCGGTTTGGCGCCGGCGGCGAGGCCGAGCTCGTGCATGGCGAAGAGCACGCGGCGCTGCACCGGTTTCTGCCCGTCCTTGACGTCGGGCAGCGCACGCCCCTTGACCACCGCAACGGCATATTCGAGATAGTCGCGGGCGGCGGTTTCATGCAGCAGGATGCTGTCGCCATCGTCTTCAGTGGTGATCGTGACGGCCGGCGGGGGCGGAGGGCCGGGCGGCAGCTCGCCGGTTGTCGTCTGGTGCTCGTCGGTCAGCAGTACCGGCGAGGCGAGCGGCGCAGCGGGTGTATCGGCGACCGGGGCCTGGGCCCCCGGCTGCGGCGCCGGCGTTACCAGTTCGGCGAACAGGTCTGGTGTGGCGGTGTCGTCGTGTTTGTGCGTCATTTAGTATCCAAAGACGGAAATATCATGGGAGGCCGACTGGGCTTCCGCTGTAGCGGACGGTTACAGGTCGGCCCCGACCAGCGCGCCGTTTTCCTCCATCCAGGCGCGGCGGCCGGCCGATTCGTTCTTGGCCATCAGCATGTTCATCACCGGCTGCGCCTCGGTCTCCAGCGGCAGGCGCACGCGCATCAGGCGGCGCGTGTCGGGCGACATCGTCGTTTCCCAGAGTTGCTCGGGGTTCATCTCGCCGAGACCCTTGAAGCGGGAAATGTCGACGGCCTCGGGCTTGACGCCTTCCATCTGCACACGGTCGAGCAAGGCGTCGCGTTCGGCGTTATCGAGCGCGTAGAGCTTGCGTGCCGGACGTTTCTTGCCGGATGCCGGTACGTCCAGGCGGTAGAGCGGCGGCTGCGCGAAATACAGGTGGCCGTGTTCGAGCAGCTTCGGGAAATGGCGGTAGAACAGCGTGCACAGCAGCACGCGGATATGGCTCCCGTCGACGTCGGCGTCGGTCATGATCACCACCTTGCCGTAGCGCAGGTTGTCGAGCACGCTGTCGGGCGCCTCGGGCGGGTGCGGGTCGATGCCGAGCGCGACGGCGATGTCGTGGATCTCGCGGTTGGCGAAGAGGCTGCCGGGATCGACTTCCCAGGTGTTGAGCACCTTGCCGCGCAGCGGCAGGATCGCCTGCACTTCCTTGTCGCGCCCGGATTTCGCCGAGCCGCCGGCCGAGTCGCCCTCGACGAGGAACAGTTCGTTGCGGTTGATATCCTCGCTCTGGCAGTCGGAGAGCTTGCCGGGCAGGATGGCGACGCCTGACTGCTTGCGCTTCTCCACTTTCTGGCCGGCGCGGGAGCGCGCCTGCGCCGCTTTGATGGCGAGTTCGGTGATCTTCCTGGCGTCGTCGGGATGCTCGTTGAGCCACAGCTCGAAGGGGTCGCGCACCATGCGCGCGACGAGCGCGACGGCATCGCGCGAATTCAGCCGCTCCTTGGTCTGGCCCTGAAACGACGGGTCGAGCACGCGGGCGGCGAGGACGAAACTGGCTCGGCCGAAGACGTCCTCGGCGGCGAGCTTGACGCCCTTGGGCAGCAGCGCGTGGTGCTCGGCAAAACCCTTGACCGCGTCGAAAGCCGCCTGCCGCAGGCCAGTCTCGTGCGTGCCGCCGGCCGGCGTCGGGATCAGGTTGACGTAGGATTCGCGCGCCAGTCCGCCCTCGGCGCTCCAGCAGATCGACCAGGCGGCGCCGGAACCGGCCGGGAAATTCTCGTCGCCGGCGGCGGCGTATTTCTCGCCGGTGAATATCGGTGCGGCGAGTTCCCCGTCGAGCTGTTCGGCCAGGTACTGTTGCATGCCATCGGCAAAACGCCAGGTCTTCGTCTCGCCGTTTTCGATCGCCAGCGAGATTTCGAGACCGGGCAACAGCACCGCCTTGCTGCGCAGCAGGCGTTCGAGTTCACCGATGGCGATGACGGTCGAATCGAAGAACTGCGGGTCCGGCCAGGCGCGGATGCGCGTGCCGCTGGCGCGCTTGGGCGCATCGCCGATGCGCTGGAACGGCTCGATGACGTTGCCGCCCGAAAATGCGATGAAATGGCGTCCGCCGTCGCGCACGACTTCGACTTCGAGCCGGGTCGACAGCGCGTTGGTGACCGACACGCCGACGCCGTGCAAGCCGCCGGAAAAGCGGTAGGCCGACGTGCCATCGCCCTTGTTGAACTTGCCGCCGGCGTGGAGGCGGGTGAATACCACTTCGACCGTCGGGACGCCCTCGACCGGGTGAGTCTCGACCGGGATGCCGCGGCCGTCGTCCTGAACGCTGACCGAACCGTCGCTGTGCAGGATCACCAGGATGCGCTTGCAGAAGCCGCCGAGCGCCTCGTCGGCGGCGTTGTCGATGGCTTCCTGGATGATGTGCAGCGGCGAGTCGGTCCGCGTGTACATGCCGGGGCGATGACGGACGGGTTCCAGACCCTTGAGGACGGCGATCGATTCAGCGGTATAGCTCATTGCGGCCTGATGCGAGAGAGGACGCGGACCGGAGACGACAGCCGGGCCGGGTCGGGCGTTGTGCGGAAGAAGCGCGAATTATACTGAAAACCCCCCGGCACGGCGGTCGGTCGGTTTCGCGGCCGCGGGAGTGCAGATCAGCGTTCGACGACGCGGCACTTGGGAATGAACACCCACATGCCGTCGCAGCGCTTCTCGTCGTACGGCAGCGCGCGCTCGTCGGCGGCCAGCACACACTGCGTGTCGCCCTTGGCGGCGAGGACGCGGCCGTCCTTGGTGCGCAGATCCTCGGTGAAGGTGATTGCCTCGATGACGCCAGCCTTGAACGAATGTTTGCCGAGAAACACCGAATCGCCGAGTCGGGCCTTTTTCAGCCACTCGATATCGCCTTCCGGTGCTGTGCGGCAGGAAAATCCGAGGTAGGCGCTGCTCTTGCGATAGAGCGTAGCCTTGTCGAGGACTTCGATGGCGGTGACGCGTTGCGGCGTGGGGCCGGCGGCGAGGGCAGACGTTGCCGCAAGCGCCAGAAGCGGGAGCATCGACGTGAACAGGCGGGCAGGGGAAAGGAAAGGCAGTTTCATGGCTCTGGTTGGGTGTTGAGAAGGCCGTTAGGCGACGCGATGTGAAAGCAGGGGAAAAGGGAATGTCTCTCTGAGATGCGTTTCGACAGGCGGATGAAAAAAAGGACTAACCCTTTAAGATCAGTCCTTTGTAATTCCGCGGGCTTAAACTATACACCCAAGTTCGAACGTTTTCTCCGGGCTCCTGGGTAGTGCACGCGGTTGGCCAGGAAAGAGCAGGGTGTTTGAGGAACGGCGAGCTTAGCCAGCTAACCCCAAGGCCTGTGCCTCGGCTTCCTGCTCCAGGTACACCCAATCGACAATTTCGTCGCTCGGCGTGTAACCCGTTACGAGCTGTTGCATCATCAACCGGATGACGCCAACATCATTGACGTTGAGCGCCATTTCCAGCGCTTTCAGCCGGTCCTCCAACTCCGCCCAAGGGACGAATTCTTCGTTGGCTTTCATGATCCGCGAATGAGATGTGGGCTTGGGGTTGTCGCCAATCAGCAATTCTTCATAGAGCTTTTCACCTGGGCGCAGTCCGGTGATTTCGATTTCGATATCGCCATCGGGGTTTTGCTCGTCTTTGACACTCAGGCCCGAGAGTTCGATCATTCGTCGGGCCAGATCAATGATTTTGACGGGTTGTCCCATGTCGAGGACAAAGACATCTCCGCCCTTTGCCATCGCTCCGGCCTGGATCACCAGTTGAGACGCTTCAGGGATGGTCATGAAGTAGCGGGTGATCTCCGGATGCGTCAGTGTGATCGGTCCTTCGTTACGGATCTGCTGTCTGAACTTTGGCACTACCGAGCCAGAAGACCCCAGCACATTGCCAAAACGGACCATGCTGAATTTGGTGCCGGAAGCAGTTGCCGCGAGGGCTTGCAGCACCATTTCCGCGAGACGTTTGCTCGCCCCCATGATGTTGGTCGGACGCACGGCTTTGTCGGTGCTGATCAGGACAAAATCGGAGACGCCGTTTTCCGCGGCTGCCTGGGCCGTGTGGAGTGTACCGAGTACGTTGTTCTTGATCCCTTCGGCCGGATTGTGTTCAACCAGTGGCACGTGCTTATATGCTGCTGCGTGATAGACAGTGTCCGGATGCCAGGTCGACATGATCTCGCGCATGCGTTCGTCATCTTGCACCGATGCCAGTAAAGGCACCAGAACGATGTCACGGTCGGCAAGCTTTTCTTCGAGTTCCTGATGAATGCCGTAAAGCGCGAACTCGCTCTGCTCAATGAGCAGCAGTTTGCTTGGGTTGACCGCAAGGACCTGACGACACAATTCGCTGCCAATCGATCCTCCTGCACCTGTGACCATGACGACCTTGCTGCGCACATTCATGGCCAGCAGGATGTGATTTGGCATGACCGGCTCGCGACCGAGCAGGTCGTCGATGTCCAGGTCGCGCAGGTCAGAGATGCTGACCTTGCCTTGTGCCAAATCGGTCACACTGGGTAGCGTGCGGACTGCCACACGCGCGGTTCTAATCTGGGCCAGGATTTCATTGCGCCGTTTGCGACTCAGACTGGGCATTGCCAGCAATACATTGCGAATAGTCAATGTCGGGGCCAGATTGACCAGATCAGCGGGGTTGTATATTGGCTGACCATTCAGTACGTGCCCGTGCAGACGATCATCGTCATCGAGGAACCCGACAACCTGCATCTCATGACTATTGGCCATGGCGGCAACCAATTGGCGTCCGGTGCTTCCTGCGCCATAGATCAACACCTTGGGTCGCGAACCGTGCTTGAGGATATGCTGATACTGATCGCCGAGCCAGAGGCGAGCGAGCGCTCTGGAAGCTCCGACGAAAAGGAGCAACAAAATGGGCTGGATGAGACCGACTGTGCGCGGAACGCCAGCCACACCAATCGCAGTAAAGATGGCAGCATACAGCAGACCGTAAATGCTCACGGCGCGCGCAACTGCCAATAATGCTGGCCAGCCGCTGTAGCGGAAAATTGCCCGGTAAAGGCCGGATACCATGAAAATGGGCAGCGCGATGCAAATGGACACACCTGCCGCCCACAATGCGGTACCTGACAACGCTACGAATTCGCCGAGGCGAAGGTAGTAGGCCAGCCAGACGGTCAGGACGCACAACCCCAAATCAACGGACAAGGCTATGGATCGCTTTGCGGCCCTGGGTAAGGCCAGGACGGGGATGGCGAGGTTGAGCAGAGGTTTTTTCATGGCGTGTAATCCCCTAAGTTCGGAGCCGTGGGGTCTGGGCCCATGAGCGGCAATATGATTCATATTTTTCTTCAATGTGATACTCCGTCGCGCACCAGAACCTTCAAAGCCGTAATCCACAGAATTTTCAGGTCAAATGATAACGACTGGCGCTGTAGATACTCGGTGTCAAGTTGTACTTTCTGAGGAATCGGCAGTTCATCTCTTCCGTTGACTTGCGCCCATCCGGTCAGCCCCGGAAGCATTTTGTGTACGCCTTTTTCCGTCCGCAGTGCAATCAGGTCGTTCTGGTTGAAAAGTGCAGGACGCGGACCAACGAAGCTCATGTCGCCTCGAAGAATGCTCCATAACTGAGGTAACTCATCCAGGCTGGACTTGCGCAGGAATGAGCCGATCGGCGTTAACCATTGGTCCGGGTTTTGCAGCAAGTGCGTGGCCACCGCAGGAGTATCGATGCGCATGCTGCGGAATTTGGGCATTCTGAAAATGTGGTTGTGGCGCCCGACTCGATCGCTCCAGTACAGCACCGGTCCCGGCGAAGTCAACCGAACTGCCAACGCAACAACTGCAATCGGAAGCACCAGAAACAAGGTGGCAACCAACGCCAAAGCAAGATCAAATAAACGTTTCATGGGCGAAACCTTTCTGCGGCACGCCGCAGCCCTTAATCGACAGACACAAGTGGGATCCAACCCAACCGCTGGCGCGGCTTGGAAACATCCAGTTGCAACGAACCGCACAGGCGTTGATAAACGCCCTCTTTGCTCACCATTTTGGTACCGAGCTTCGGCAGGGCAGGGGTACAAAAAACAGTCGCGCCGGATGATCCAAAGTAGCCCCCATGCGCCTGAGTAAATCGGCTGTTGAGAGACCTTCTCCGTCACTTGCTATGAAAGTCTGGTTGGCTGCGGCCGGGTGACGCAAGCAGGTCACGATCAGGTCCGCCAGGTTGTTGAGCGCCACATGACTACGGCGGTTTTCGGTCACGGCGGCCTGGGGTAGCGGGAGGCCGCGAGCAATCCAGCGCATCATCGATTCGAAGTTGGCCTTGACACCAGACCCGTACACCAGCGGGGGGCGAATAATCACTACCTCCATTTTCGTGTCTGCTGCTATCTGACGCAAAACCTGCTCTGCTTCATGCTTGGACACACCGCATGGCTTCTGTGGCGCAGGGACATCGTCGGAGGAGAAGGGGGCAAGCTTCGCGAACTCGCCATCTACCTTGACGGAGCTCGGAAAGACAGAGCGATGCGCGCCCGTTGCCGCTGCCTGGCGTGTGAGAGCGGCTGTACCGTCAGCATTCATACGACGACACTCGCTAAACGGGTCTGGACTTTTGTCGTTCATTACGTGTAATGGCAAGTATCGCCAGCCCCAAAACGATATCAATAAGTCGCTTCATCTGCGCGTGTGGCTCGCCGCGATCTCTCTCGGCTAAATTGCCCGGAAATGACTGGCCATGATGCCGAGCCACTCATGAAATACTCTGCTACTAACAGATAAGGCATTCGCGCTAGGAAGAAAACCTCCGAAGTCGTTTGTTGAGACTGAGAACCCCATCGGAGCAGGCACAACCGTTAGGCCGGCGGCCTCAAAATTCGCAACGGCTCGTGGCAAATGCCAAGCATTGCTAACCAACGCAATTCGCTGAATGTCATGTCGCTTCAGTATCTGTGCCGACAAATGTGCACTACTTGATGTATCGAGCGACTGGTCCTCAATCCATTTAATTTCTCGCCCAAAGTCGGTCTCGGCGCTATTGCGCATTGCTAGCGCCTCAGCAGTCCCGCTTTCTGGAGCACCGCCAGTCGCTAAAACCGGTAGGCCGCTGATTCTGCCGAGATGCAGCGCATAACGAAGCCTCTCAAGCGACACATTGCCGACGGTGTCTCTTCGATACTCAGGCGCCTCGCGATATATTCCCCCTCCCAAAACGACGATAGCCTGGCATTTGGCTAACTGGTCATCGCTAATGGGCGGGAATTTCTGCAAGCTTTGAATCAAGGACCCGGCAACCCACGGCGTCGACAAAACAACTATTCCAAACAAGGAGATGCCAATTAGGAGCTTCCCCAGTCGAGGACGATAGCGAGCGAGAAGCAAACCCACGCAAACCAGGAGGACCAAACTGAATGGCGGTAACACCAGACTCAAGATGATTTTTTTTAGGAGGAACATGAAGCCTCCCTTGATTCAGATACTGCAAAATTTGGCGTGTGCAATATTGCCCATTGCAGCCGCGCCATTGTTCCAAGCGCAATAACCGCAGCGACCAAGGCTGCCAAGCTTGTCGATAGTAGTCCAACGCATACTGCAATCCAAGCAAGCCAGCACGCTATCGCGACCATTATTTCCCTTGGTGACAATCCAATTTGACGGAACACACCTGTCAACAATGTCACAACAGAGAGAACTCCGCCAATCAAAGCGCCGATCGCCACACCCATGACCCCAAGTCGCGGCACCAATACCAAATTGATTATGAGGTTGCCAGAAAACGCGAACACTGATGCGACCATAACCCGGGAGGTGCGTCCTGCCGCAATTGCGAGCTTGTTGGCCAGTGCGCCTACAATGACTATCGGTATTTGCATCAAGCCAATTTTTACGATGCCAGCAAGGGCACTAATTTGTGATGTCGACTGATTCTTGCCAAGTAGACTGGCCACTAATGGTTCTGCGAACAGAAAACCGCCCAACATCAGCACGCCACCTAGCCATACACCGATTGCAATTAGTCGATTCGCATCTTGCCCCCCCTCCCGCGACAGCATTAACCTGTGCGCCATTTGCGGCAAGACTACGGCTGTTGCTCCTACGCTGGCCAATCCAGAAAACAAGATGACAATCTTTGATGCGAAGGCCCAAGCGGCAACCGTGCCTGCAGTAACAACTGACGCAAATGCATAGTTCATTGGAACCAGAGCCGCTGGCAGGATTGCTGCGGCAACAAGCGGCCAATAGAGGCGTCGAACCTCAACGGTTGCGGCGAAACAGGTACTTGTGGGCAACAGAATCAGCCCCTCGGCGCGCAAACGCCATAACAAAATCCCTGCGTTAATAAGCGTTCCAACCAGCATACCGGCGATACTGGCGGCTATGATGTGATCGCTCGGCGCAAGCACCAAGGCGAGTAAAGTCACAGCAGGAACCACAAGTTGTCCCATTGCAGTGACCTGAGGTTTTCCCAGTGAATTCAGTGCTGCGTTACCGATAACCGTCCAGGCCGACAATGCGATGATCGGAGCAAACCAACGTAATATGCTGGCAGCAATAGCCAGGCTTTCCTCACTAGCAGTGTGGAGTACCAAGGTAACTAGCCAGGGAGCACTGACCAGTACAGAACACATTGCGCTGAAGAGTAACAATAGTGCTAACCCAAGGGTGCCTTGAAGCAACCGTTCACGTTCATGCGATGCGCTGTTCCGAGCTGCAACAAAAGGCAAAACCATGGCATCACCGAGAGGCATTGCCAGACAACTGACAAAGAACATGGGGATCATTGCCGCCGAAAAAAAGGCGTCCAGTTCCGACCCTAAACCGAGCTGCCCGGTCAGCAATAGGTCACGTGCAAAAAAGCCCAGATAACATGACAGTGTGATCAGCATAACAACCGCACCAGAACCTACCATGCGATCTGAAAGTGAAGGCATCACTTCACCCTCTTTTGTCAAAGCCGCACCATATTCGGAGTATGAATCTGGCGATGAGCTATGCACTAAATGAGAGCGCAGCAGACTGACCCAACCAATGCAGCCGATCAGCATGAAGAAATGCCACAGACCAAAGCGTTGCCGATACAAGGTGCCGACGTTGGGGTGGATATAGGCAAGCATGGTAATCAAGACGGCGCAAAACACAGCTCCGGCAAGCAACTTCCGGCTTTTATGGCGTACGATTGCAACCACAATACCCAGAAAGGCGAGATACCAGCAGGCTGTTTCCATTGCCCCGATCAAACGCGGCAACGTTACTCGCTCGCCCCAAGAGTTCGGGAACGGCGCAAAAAGACCGACCACCAGCGCTCTGGGGAAATACGCAATGGCTTTATATGCCGTATCTGGCAGACGATCACCATCTATCTCCGAGCCGGCAGCTACCGAACGGCCAAAGAAGAGGAAATGGGCACGGAGTTCAGATGCGCGTCGCAGGGTTCTATCAAGAATTACAGAACATATTCACTCGCCTTCCACTCAAATTTTTCGGATGTACGTGCGCTGTATGCGCCAATATTGAGAGTGTTCGGGTTTTCCCCATATACGCCAACAGCTGTACCTATCCTTGCAAAGCCTGCAGCGAGCGCCGCAAGCAAGATGATGAACATTAATCGGAGTGCAATCTGGCGAAGGCAGCTACGCCAGATTGATGACACCAAAAAAGAGACCGAAAAACCGACCACGATAACCAACACATAATAGGGGCGCACCACCCCCAAAAGCACCGCCCCGGAGATAGCCGTAAATAAAACCCGCCATATGTTTCGCCACTCAACCCGAAACCCTTGATCATGCATAGTCAACCAGGCGTTTAATGCCAATAAAGAGCCAACGATTGCAAATGCATCTTTGTGATTTTGCCCATACCACTGCAAGCCAGAGGGGAAGACCACAAAACAGATCCCCGCCAGCAGGCCGCCAAGCTTGCCAACATCACTATCAACAAGTACTGTTCCAATCCGGTAAATCAGCAAAGCCCCTGTTGCATGTGCTGCTGCATTGAAGGGAATGAACCACGCCGGATCAGGTCCGAGTAGGGCATATAGGGCAGAAAGCAAGCCAACATTAGCTGATGCTCCTTGTGGATAAAGACGCCACTCTGCCCACCCTGAAACGTGAATTCGCTGCGCAATCTCCACAGCCATGTTGTGAAACACTGTCGCATCATTCATGAGCAAACCGTGTCCGGCATGCATATCAGGAAATAATGGCAGCACTGCTTTTTGCAGTAGCAGCGCCATGAACGATGCGTATGAAAAGCCTAAAAACCAGAACAAACGGAAAGAGGGAAACGCTGAACTACTATCCAACGGCGCCCCATAAATTAACTGCCTTCTCATGCTTCACCCCAAAGCACGGATGAATAAAAATCCAACCATGCCGAGCTAACTGATGCGCTCGAAAATTTGTTAGAGGCGCGCAAGTGGGCTGCCTCACCCAATGTTTTTCGAGTACTGATTTCAGCCCCAAGTCGATTCATTGCATCTGAGATGCCTTGAACATTGCCCTTATCGACAAACAAGCCCGTGTGGCCATCAACAATTGCATCAATGACTCCATCAATACGATAAGCAATCGATGGAATTCCACATGCCGCTGCCTCAATGATCACGGAACCAAAACCTTCTCGGTAACTTGGTAGAACGAAAACATCGGCTGCGGCCATGTAACGTTCCGGCACTAGCGTCGGGCCGAACCAGCGGATCCGGGCTCCAAGGCGCTCGCCATCAGCCTGCAGAGCAGCCTGTAGTCCCTCCTCATCTGGTCCCACCACCCACAATTCCCATTGCTCATGCTTGACACTCAGTGCGGCGAAGGCCTCCACCAGATCGAACACCCCCTTGTCGCGCACCAAACGACCAACGAACAGGAAAACCGGTTCCACATCGGCAACGCCGGTTTCAGCGCGCAGCGCGGCACGCGCTACCGGATCAGGGCGAAATCTCGCCAGATCGACCCCAGCCACCGAGCCCTGACCAAGTACGGAGATTCCGCCGCGCCGCACCACGGCTTCCTCTTCGAGAAAGCGGCACTGCGAGGCGCTGTCGGCGAATACCTGACTTGCACACAGCGTGATCAACCGGTCGATACCCTTTAGCAAGGACCTGCCGAAGCCGGTCCTAGTCGCCCACACCTGACCGGTGAAAGTATGAAAGCGTAACGGCACGCCAGTCAGCCAACCTGCCAGCATGGCCAGCAAGCCAGCCTTGGGTGTCAAGCTATGAACTGTCGCCGGCCGGATTTCCCGGAAGCAGCGCAGCAACTGGAACAGTGCGTGCAGGTCTTGCCAGGGCGAGATCTTGCGTGCGATGTCGATATGACGCACTCGTACGGCACGTGCCACCTCTTCGGCCAAGGGATAAGTCGTGGTGTTGACGCACAGTGTGACCTCATGGGTTTTGGCTAGTGCGAGCAAATGGGTAAGCAAAAAGGCGTTGACCGCAAAAGGCGTTGTAGCAACGAAGACCAGCGAATGTTTCATGATCGATGCCGATGCCTCAGGCGCCCTTGCGCGCCACCAGCCAGTTAACCGCCTGACGCAAGCCCGGCAGTGAAGCCCACTCCCACTCGCCAACACATTCGACTAGGATGGCGCCGGTGCCATGCTTGAAATCGAAAACGCCTTTGTTGCCGACAGGATCGACACCACTCAAATCGTAGTCGCGCAAACCCAGCCGACTGCAGTGATCGAGCAGCGCCCATAGCGCTGCATGTGAGGCATACACCTTGCGAGCCTCGCCGCCGGCCGCCGCCAGCAGGTCCATCGCCGTCGCCCCACATAGCCCTGCCGCACGGATCGCCAACAAGTGGCCTCCGCTGTCCATGCATCGGTAGACGACCACCTGTTTCCGGCATTGCGTGAAGATCGCCGCCAACTCGTCCGTACTGTGCTGCTCCGGCAGGGATTTGAGATTTTCCATCTCGCGATAGAGCGCTGAAATGGCCTCGAGATCGGGGGTTTCCCAATGCTCGACGCGCAGGCCGTAACGCCCGGAGCGTTTCAGATTGTGCCGCCAGTTGCCGCTGGTCCGCTTCAGGCGCTCGGCTTCGTCGCCGGCCAGCGCATAGGACATGGTCAGGCCGCTGCTCATGGCCACCGCCGGTCGCTGCCAGCCGGTGCCGGCCAGGAAAGCGGCTTCATTCCCCACATCAGCTCTCAGCAGACTGATCCGGCAATAGAACAATTGGGTGCCGAGCGCGTTGCCTAGTTCCGCCCGGAATTCGCCATCGAGCACTTCGCTGAGGCCGAGCGGACCGCCGGGCACCCAACACACGGCCAGCCCGAGCTTGCGCTTGACCAGCACGCTGGCCGCCGCGATGACTACCCCAGTGCGGCGCGCCAGCAGGCGTAGCGGTTGCCAACCGGCCACTCGGCGCACCTCGCCCCAACCGTAGGTCTGGTAGAACCCGCCGGACAGGGCAGCCACATGCCCGTCCCATTCATCCGCCGAGCCGCGATATTGTTCCCAAGTCACCATAAGAAATTGACCAAAAAGACGTTGTGATAATGCACCGGTGCCTGACCAACGATTTCCGTCGGCAGATCGGGCCAACTCACCAGGTCGAAGCCGTGGTTAGCGGCATGACGCCGCATGCCAGCCAGCGCTACGGCGTCACCGCGAAAAGCATAGGAATACGGCGCACAATACGGCGGTAGTGCGGTGAATACTGGCACCGCGCCGACCTGTTCGCCAACCGTTGCGCATCGGACATAGGCCGTGCGCCGCCGTTCGATCTCCGCCGGCGCTGCACAGCCGACAAGGGAGGCAAGCAGCCCGGCCCACGGATTCGCCGATGCCGGCAGATTCTGTTCCGAAGCCGGATCAGCCGCAGGAACGTTACTCCCCGTCCGCCACTTGCGCAGCGTACGGGCCATTAAGGTAGATAGTCGATAAGCCGACTCGCCCACCAGCGGCAAGCCGCGCAGGCGGGCCTTGGTCAGCTGCGCCAAATTGACCCCGGGGCCGTTGAACGGTTTTTGCGTCGGTAATTTACTTGTAGTGTACGCGGGGCCGACCCACAGTGCTCCGCCATCGGGAATCCGCAAGGTTTTGCGCAAGCTGAACACCCCGAGGCCGGTACGACAACCCAGCCACTGCCCCGCTTGATCGCGGCTCAGGTAACCATGAGCGTTGTCCTCGATGACAACAGCGCCGGTCCGCTCGGCATAGGCTTGGAACGGTGCCAGATTCTGAGGAAAGCCGAAATAATTGACCGCCAGCACGACATCGGCGGCCGGCCAGTCCTCTACTGGCATCGCCGGTGCGAGGTCGGGCGCAACCGCATACCAGCACGGAACCGCCTCCAGTTGATGCAAGGGCGCCAGCAGATCGCGGCACAGGTATTCCGGCAACAGGACACGACTTCCCGGCTGCACACCAGCCAGGCGGAGCGCCTCGATCAGGGCATAACGGGCCAGACTGTAATAGCGAACCTGCCCCTCGCCGACGAATGTCGGCTGCCAGGCTTCAGAGGTCGGCATGCCGTCCCCTCCCAAAACTGATTCGGGTCGACAGCCTGACTCCAAGTCCCTGGACAATCCCTGTCCATTTCGCGATGTCGAGCGCAGCCACCAACGGCAGCGCAATCAACGCAGCCCACGGCCGATGCCCCCACCACGGCCGATCCAGACTACGCCGGATCGGATCGATTACACCACGCAATAGAAGATAGGCGAGAAAAACAGCAGCACCGACTTGGCCGCCATCGGCCACCACGGCACACAGGAGTGGTAGCCCGAACAGATAGACCGCCTGCTGGCCCGTCCGCACTCCGGCTAGGACGCAGTGCAGTTCCGTCACCCGCCACTTGCGCAATGCCTGGCGCCAACCGGTCGGGAAATGGGTGTAACCGACACGCGCCGCCGAACAAACCTCTCGCTCACCATAGCGAGCCTGCAAGGCGGCCATCCAGACCAGATCCTCGCCCGCCCGCAGATGTGCGGGAAACTCGCCAATCTCGGTGAACACTTGGCGGGAGAACAAAGAAGCGGGAATCACCGGATGCGCTGCACCTTGGCCGTAGGATAAGGCACAGACGGCCCTGTCAAATGATGCCTGCGCCGAGAAGTGACAGACGCCGAATACGGCCGGGGCTTGCGTCGACTGCGCGTGTCTGCACAGTTGCTCCAGCCAGTCGCTGGCCGGTGTGATACCGCCGTCGATAAAAGCGATCCATGCATTGCGCGCGGCGCGCACTCCAGCGTTGCGCCCGGCACCTGGCATCGCTCCCGGCCGGGAGAGCACGCTGCAGCTTGCGTTTTCCCAGCCTTCCTCGCGCCACCAGTCCTCGATCAGCGCAGGACTCCCGTCGCTAGACCCAGCATCGGAAAAAATGATCTCGTCCGGACGATGGCTTTGGGCCTTGAGCGCCTGCAACAGTTCGGGCAACGACTCCGCTTCATTGAGGATCGGGATGACTAGGGTTACTGGAAAATTCAACGACATGCAGGGTCCTGCGTGCGCCAGCGATACCAATCCCAATCGCCGTTCAATTTCTGGGCAAAGACACGTTCATTGTCGAAAGACACGATTTCGGTACGTGCCAGTAGCAGCGGATCGCGCGCTGCCGGGTTGACCCCGGCTTGGCTGCATGCTCCCAAGCAATATCCAGCCGCCAGCGCAGCATCCCGTACCCGACGATCGGCTGCACCGTACGGATAGGCCAATGTCCGTATTTCACTGCCCAGCACATTTTCGAGATAGCTTCGGCTGGCCGTTAGCTCGTTGCGCAAGGTCGTGTCATCGCATTGTGTCAAGGCCACATGGTTGGCCCCGTGAGCGCCGATCCGGGCACCGGGCAAAGCCGCCAAGTCCCGCAGGGCATTGGGAGAGAGGAAACCCGGCTTACCATTGCGTACGAATTCGGACGTGACGAAAACGGTGAACGGTAACCCGAGTTCACTCAGGACCGGCGCCGCCACTTCCAGATTGTCGCTGTACCCATCATCAAAGGTAATTGCCACCCGACATCCGTTGCCATTTAATGCCGAGCCATCAAGCTCGACGACCCGCCCCCGCTGCCAGCCAGCCAGCAACACCATATGCTGCCGGAAGCGCTCCGGCGACAGCGAAAACAGGCCCAGCGTATCGCCGAGCGCCGGCGTCCCGATGGCGTGGTACATCAGCACGCGCAAACCGTCGGTCGGCTGACGTATCCAGGATACGCCGGCCACCGTCTCCGAAATCGTACGGGCCAGAAAACGACGCAGATTCATCGTGTCGCCCGTTCAGGGCCGTCGCCCAAGAGCATTGAGCAGCATGGCGACGTAAAAGCGCGGCACCCAAGGATAGCGCATCACCGCCTTGAAGAACAGCGGCCACGCTTGGCGGTGCTGGCCACTATCCTGCAAACCGCGTGCGCCACTGTACAAAATCACCGCCTCGCGTCGGTGCATGCGTCGAGCAGAAGTACGTCCTTCCAGCGCCGTCCGGTGATTTTCGAAAACCGCCATCACCGCCTGCATGTTGCGCAAGGCAGCGCGGCTTTGGTTGCCTTCATGGATCAGGTATTCGCCGAGAATTTCGTCAACAAAACCGATCTTGGCACCATCACGCGCCAGCTTGAGCCACAACTCGTAATCCTCAGCGGTGACGAATTCCGGTTGGACACTGAAGCCACCGGCACGCTCCACCCATTCACGGCGCACCACCACCGCCGACGTGGAAAGGCAGTTGCCGTCAAGAAGCAGGCTTTCGTAGGTTGCCCGCGTCTCGGGGCCGTAGTGCACGGTGCGCCGCCGTTCGCCAGAACCGACCCAGACCTCGGCATGGCATACCAGGTCATAACCTTCCGCTAGCTTGTCCATGCAACGTTGGAGTTTTTCCGGATACCAGAAGTCGTCCGAATCGAGAAAGGCGACGAATGGGGCCTGTGTCAACGACAACCCGTGATTGCGCGCAGCAGCGATGATGCCGTGATTGGCAAAACTGACCAACCGGATGCGGGGGTCGTCGTATGACTCGACAACGGCAACAGTGTCATCTTCGGAGAAGTTGTTGATGACAACAGCTTCCCAGTCGCTGAGCGTCTGCGCGCGGATTGAATCGAGCGCAGCACGCAGAAAGTGGGCGTGGTTGTAAGTCGGAATGACGATGGAAAGGCGGGGGGTAGGCATGCCGTTGATCATTTCCCAAAGGCATGGAGACACAAGGTCAGCGTGTCGTCAATCTCACGGTCCACCTGCCCAGAAAGCGTAAATCCGGTCGCAGCCAACTTATTACTACGGTAGTCCAATGCCGGCGCCGGCAATCCGTCAACGGCTGGTCGAATTACCTCGATATCACGGCCAGTCAACATCCGCCAACGCGAGGCAACGCGTTCGGCCATTTCAAGGATTGACATGGAGTGGCCTCCCCCCAGATTGAACAAGCCATCACCTAACTGATCAATGTCAAGTTGCAGGAGATGATTAACGGCCCGTGTAACATCCCACAAGGTCACGAAATTGCGCAACTGAGTACCTGCACTGTTCAGACGTAATTTTCCCGTCGTGACCGCTTGGCGGCAAAGATCGTTAACAAGTAGGGTCCAACGATCAACATTTGGAGTTGCGGGTGCGCCAAAGCCATTGGACAGACGAATGACGATCCCCTCAATATGTTTCTTGTCGTGTGCCGCAAGGATGAAGTCCTCCGCCACCTTGTGCGTGATCGCGTAGGGGTGAACCGGTCGCGGTAGCGTCGTTTCGTCAATTACCCCCTGCAGCGGGGCCCCATAGACATGTGCCGTCGAAAAATAGACAAACCGGCGCACACCGGCAGCTTTCGCTGCCTCCAGCAGTCGCAGGCTGGCCAGCCCATTCATTTGCAGAGCGCCCACCGGATCAACGGCTGATTCGACTTCGTTCATCGCGGCCAGATGGATAACGTGATTGACCCCACGACAGGCTTCGGTCAATGCCTCGATTGACGTCCAATCCAACTCCACCATCGACATCGCCGTCAACCAGTCTGGCGAGACCATCCCACCACGACGGGTTCCACAACGAACCTCATACCCGTTGGCCACCAACGAACAAGCCAAGCGTCCGCCGAGATAACCCAAACCACCGGTCAACAATACCGAATTACTCATCGATGCTTGATCGCCCAATCGTAGGGAATGGAGGGGTCGAAGGGATCCCTGCGATCAATCTCGTTCGGATCGTGGGGGATGCTGGCGCAATTTGCCACGATAGCCGTCTCCCTGCCTATGCCCTTGAACCCATTCCAAACCAGAGGCGGTACAGTCACTAGGGAGTAGTTGTCCTCGCCGATGAATAATTCCTGTAGTTCCCCATGGGTTGGACTGTCCGGTCGGTCATCGAAAAGAACAAACTTGATTCGCCCTTGGGGAACGGCATAGTTTAGTACCATCTTGTGGTGAATGTGCCAGCCCTTGATCGCCCCTGGATGAACAGTCGAAAAGTAGATTTCACCAAAACCCGAAAAATGCGGGGCATCGTTACGCAGCATATGCATTACCGATCCACGCTCATCAACAATCCGCCGCAGCGGCGTCACGATAACGCCATCAATCATATTTGCCCCCCGTAGTACGCCGATATTTGGGCGCGGGAAATCTCTTCAGCAGATCTGCCATTTACCAGCACTTCACTATACCAGCTACCGGTCGCAGCCAGCGTCTGGTCAAAATCCCAGCGCGTACTCCATTGAAGCAATTGCCGCGCCTTGTCACTATTGAGTTGCAGCAGGTTCGCCTCATGCGGCAT
Source organism: uncultured Propionivibrio sp. (assembly GCF_963666255.1). NCBI lineage: Bacteria > Pseudomonadati > Pseudomonadota > Betaproteobacteria > Rhodocyclales > Rhodocyclaceae > Propionivibrio > uncultured Propionivibrio sp. Next base: position 39,264 of record NZ_OY762658.1, read on the forward strand.
GTCACATGGCTCATCCACAATCACCGAACCATTCGCGAATTGACAGGCAATGGCATTGGCTACATCGAGCACCGTTCTCACGTCGCCCACATTCGGACCAAAATTCCACGCACCGTCATAAGCATGCCCTCGTTCGTAAAGTTTCGCCCCCAGCTTCAGGTAACCTGACAGCGGCTCCAGCACATGCTGCCAAGGCCGTGTCGCTCGTGGCCTGTGAATGGTAATTGCCCGACCGGACTGTACTGCTCGAATACAGTCCGGCACTATCCGGTCAACTGCCCAATCACCACCACCAATGACATTGCCCGCGCGCGCGGAAGCTGCACCAAAATTCGGACGATTGGCGAAGAAAGAGCGCAAATACGACGAAAAAACCAGCTCCACCGCTCCCTTCGATGCGCTATATGGATCATGTCCGCCCATCGTGTCCGATTCGCGGTAACCCCATATCCACTCCAAGTTCTCGTAGCATTTGTCGGAAGTGATGAAAACCAAAGCGCGCACAGCTTCACATTGGCGGACTGCTTCAAGCAAATTAACGCCCCCGCCAACATTCACATCAAAAGTCGTCTTCGGTTCATTATAAGAAGGCCGCACAAGGGCCTGTGCTGCAAGATGAAAAACGATCTCCGGTTGGAAGGTTGCCACCTCAGAAAGCAGGCGATCGCCATCCCTAATGTCGGCACAGACATGACGGATCGATTTTTCCAGACTGAGGCGATCAAAGTGGCTGTCTTCGTACTCGGGCGACAAGGCGTAGCCCAAGACATCGGCCCCAAGCGATCGGAGCAGTAGTGTCAGCCAAGATCCCTTGAATCCTGTATGCCCAGTGACGAGTACCCTCTTGCCACGGAATACCTCAAGATAGGAATCTTTTACCAGCGTACCCAAGGTGCTTTCCCTTCATCGTAAAGCGAATTCAGCAACTGGTATTCGCGACTGGTGTCCATTGGTTGCCAAAAACCGTCATGCTCATATACCATCAACTGATGGTCGGCGACAAGCTTGCGCATGGGTTGCTGCTCGAAAACTAGGCTGTCGTCGTCTTCCAGATAGTCGAATACTTTTGGCGTAGCAACGAAGAAACCACCGGAGATTCGCCCGCCGGCAGCCTGCGGCTTTTCGTTAAATTCGTGAACGACGCCGTCGGTGTGAACCAGTTCACCAAAACGACCGGGCGGACGCACACCGGTCACAGTTAGTGCCCGACCATGCCCACGATGATAATTGAGTAGTTCGTCGATATTGACGTTACCGACGCCATCGCCGTAAGTCAGCATGAAATCATCATCACCAACGTACTTATGAATGCGCTTGATTCGCGCTCCCGTCATCGCGTCGGTACCAGTTTCTGCAAGCGTGACTTTCCAGTCTGATTCATCGTGATCCGTATGGAAAGTGATCTCGCCTTTCCGGCCGAGGTTAATCGTGAAATCCTTTGTATGCGCTTCGTAATTCAAGAAAAAATCCTTGATCACATCGCTCTTGTAGCCAAGACACAGCACAAAGTCACGATGCCCGTAACTCGCGTAGTACTTCATGATATGCCAGAGAATTGGAAAGCGACCGATTGGGATCATCGGTTTTGGAATGTTGTCAGTCACGTCGCGTATGCGCGTTCCGTAACCACCGCAAAGAATGACTACTTGCATCTCTTACCTCACATCTAGTATTTTTCTGCTAACTCAACTGGCAGGTTTGCTGCTCGCAGCAACTTGCTCCGCTGATATCCTTAATGCCAAACCTTCTTAAGCACTGATTTCAAGCTCCTTCACGTATTCGGCAATCATCTTCGAAGTCGTGAATAGAGCATCGAAGCGGGCTCGGGCCGCGCGCCCGAGGCGCGCCCGAAGTTCGGGGTCCTGTTTCAGTTGCTGAAGCTTGTCGGCGAGCGCTGCAGTGTCGTCTACAGGCACCAGGAAGCCACTGACACCGTCCTCAATTTGCTCGGCGATGCCGCCGACGTTTGTCGCGATAACTGGTTTGCCTGCACGCATCGCCTCGAGGATTGATATCGGCAGACCCTCGCGATATGAACAAAACACGAAGACATCGGCTTCGGCATAACAGGCTTCCACGGCATCGACGAAACCAGAAAACCGTACCCGGTCAGCCACGCCAAGCTTAGAAGCCAGTGTGCGGCAACTCGCCATGTAGCCGTCGCCTACGTCGGCGCCAACAAAATGCAGCTCGACGTCGCTGACACCACGGCCACCCAACTCGGCGAGCGCTTCGATGAGCAGGCGCTGGTTCTTGTTCCAGTCGAAGTAGCCGACGTGAAGCACGCGCAGCGTAGTTGACTCCTCCGCACCCGACGGAGGCAGATCAGATATGCCGTTGTAGATGATGCCGCAGCACTGGCGAATCCGGCGCACCAACGCCAAGCGTTCCGCGCAGGCGCGCGATACCGTAAGCACGCGCGAACGACGGTCGATTAGACAGTCGATAAAGTATTCGAAAGGCCTGCTCGGTCCGCGGGCTGGCTCAGCCATGCCGTGTACAACGTGGAAGACTCGCAGGCCAGGAATCAGTGATGCGGCGAACGTCGCTGTCCGGCAGAAGAAGCCGCCAGGATAACCACCGTTATTGGCCACAAAAACGTCTGGATCAATGCGTTTTAAACGCGAGCGAAAATACGGTATTGAAATTAACACGAGCGGATAGCGCAGAACGAAGCTTGCACCGCGGGCTAGCCCACGCAAGAGCGGATTGGCGAAGGCATTAGCCCAACGACTGAGTTCAGCAACGGTAACGAGTCCGTAGCGCTCAACCTGAACATGGGCAGGCAACGTACCGGCGAGCAGGATTCGCGTATCGTCGCCGCGATTGACGAGGACCGTCAGATGCTTAAACGGTAGGTGCTCGATCAGTGCGCGTGCGACCTGATCGCCCCCCCCGGCGATGTAGTTCTCGACAAAGATCACGCCAGTCTGGTCAGCCATCGATCCGACGCACGATTTTCGCAGGCACGCCGACTGCGATGGAGAAGTCAGGAACGTCATTCGTCACTACTGAGCCCGCACCGATGACGCAATTGCGGCCGATCTTCACGCCGGCCATTACGGAGACACCGATGCCAATCCAAGTTCCATCGCCAATTTCGACCGGCCCCTTGGATGTCATGTACTGCTCGCAGATTGGCAGATCAGCGCGTACGAAACCGTGCGCTGCGTCGCCGATGAAGACTCGATCGGCGATCATAACTTTGCGACCGAGCGTGATCCGATTGATGCAGGCGAGCGTGCCGAAGCGGCCGATGTAGCAGCCGTCCCCGATGCGCAAGTCGGGCTGCAACTCAACGGGCGGTCTGCCGGTCTCGCGATTCTCGGTCAGCACGCTGATCCAGCAATGGTCATTGATATGAACGCGGTCGCCGAGTGACACGCATTCCGGGTGCTCAATCTTCACACCGCGCCCGAGCACGATGCCGTGCCCCGCCGAACGCAAGCGCTTGATCTGTTCGCGAGAGACTCCGCTTTCGATACGATTGAGGATGCGCTGTAGAAAGCCAAAGAAAGAGCTCATCGACGGTCCTCTTCGGGCTTTCCCGTAATCTTGCGCGCGACGAAAATCAGGTTGGGACTAAATACTGCTGACTCGCGGCCGCGGCGACCGAAGACCAAGCGCAGTAGCGGGTTGAGTCCACGTTGGACGAGGTGCAACAACCGGATGAAACGATTGGTTAGGCGCGCTTGTGATGGCGCCGTGAACATCCAGCAACTGAACGTACCGAAGTGGCCGCAGCGAAGGACGTCGAGCCCCGCCAGCGCACAGGCGTTGCGGAAGTTCTCCTCCTTCATCAGATTCAGGTTGTGTAGCGGCAACTGGTCGGGGTTGAAGCGCCGCGTCCAAGCCCCGTAGATGCCGCGTAGATTAGGAATCAGGATCAACAGCAGGCCACCGTCCTTGAGCAGCGCGACGTGGCGCTCAACGACTGCGCGCACGTCAATGAAGTGTTCGATGAAACCACGCGAAACGACGATGTCGAAACGTCCGACGTTCTCCGCCAAGAAAGCGTCAGCGAAAAAATCGGCTTCGATGACGTTGTCCCTGCTATAGCCGGCGGCCGCGAAAACTTGGCGGTTCCTCGTTGCCCCATGGCTCGTGTACTCAACGCCGTAAGGTTCGGCACCGAGTGTTCTGGCGAAGCGCACGATGAAGTCGCCGGGCGCGCTGCCAATCTCAACGACTGAAAGCCCTGCAGCACCCTGCGGCAGGTAAGTGGGAAGTACTCCGTGCCAGAGCAGGTAATCGTCATAGGCGGACAACATGTCCAACAACCGCGGCCCGATCAAACGCTTCAGCAGGCGTTTGCGCACGGGCGGTACGTTTTCCGCCATGGCAACTGGCGCGGTCTGATATACGCGCTCCCAATAATCCTTGTCGGTAAGGCGACTCATCGTGGCCGGCTCCTCGATTCGGCCAGAATGAACAGCGAGCCTTGAATCAACCAGGGGGCGAGCGGTTTCAGGCACCAGTATATTAAGCGTGAAATCCTGAGCTCGAACCCGCGCAGTTGGTTCGCCCGTTGCACGACGTAATCGGGAAAATCCGATTCGAGTAGATGGCCTGAATAGTCGGGGAAAATCGAGGCCACCGGTCGATGATGTTCGCGGACGAAGCGCTTAGCGCTGCCGTACGAGTAAAAATGCACATGTCCGAGCGAAGTCATCTGCTGCGCGTAATAACGACGCTTCATGTAAAGGTTACGCAGCCAGTCGAGCAGATTGCGTTCTATCGGAATGTTGTAGATCACCTGCCTGGCGATCTCGTCGATGTCATCGGCGACCGGCCCATTGTCGGGAATGTGCTCGATCACATCGATAAGCAAGGCCAGATCGTAGCGCTGCTGGCAAATCTCGCCGAAGTCCGAAGAGGCGAGCGTGATGTAGCGGTTGTTGGCGCGCTGCTGCGCGAGCATTTCTGGCGATAGGTCGAAGGCATGGCATTCGACATGCAGCCCTTGCTGCGCAAGCTTCTCGCATACAAGCGCGGAGATAATGCCTCCACCGCCTCCGACGTCAAGGACGCATACCGACGTTTCCGGAAATGTGCAGCGCTCCAAGAGTCGGCAGATGTAGGCGAATTTGTAAGAACTGTCTTCGCTGTGCAGCGTCGGATTGTTACGTAAGTAGGTGCCGTCGCGATAGATGTCGCTGGCCTCGCCAGACACCGGCGGAGGCGTCGTTTGCTCGTTGATTTTTACCATCGTTTTATTCGCTGCGTCTGGCTAGCGCCTCAAGCAATAGCGTTTTCAAATCTCGCACCGGATGCAAGGACGACCTTGCGAATTGTTCGCAGAAGGCCATCCTCGCCCTCTGCACCTCGTGGCTGTTCCACCACGCACCAACATTATCCCAGAGCTCGGCGACGCGTTGCGCGACGACTTCCGGGCCGGGCAACACGATACCAGCGTCGATTAGTCGGCGATAGTGGACCTGCGCCTCTTCCGAGAGGTGGCTCAAGCCATCGCGCCAAAAAGCGAGCACCGGGATGTTGAGGCTCAGGCATTCGAGGATGCCGGTCGAATCATAGGCATAGACGATAAGGCGGCTTCTTTCCATCTGCCGGCCGATCGTCTCACTGCCTGTATCGATGACGATGTCCGGGTCGCGCTCTCGCCAGCGCTCGATGTCGTCCCACTCGAACTTGCGATACGAGCCGTGCAGCCGTACCGTAAGCTGGCGGCGGATCGCTTCGGGCAGCGCCGCGGTAAAGCGGAATTGTTCGTCCTGATAAAGGCCGAACTCGTGGTAGTTGTCCCAATGCGTGATCTGGTTCAGCATGCTCGCTTCGACGAGGAGCAGACCGCCGTCCTGGATGCTGCGGCGCGCCTTGAGGCCGGCGGCGTTGAAAATGAAAGCGGGCGCCGTTCTCGGCGTGCCGTCGTTCCAGCCCCAGGTCAGAAAGGCGTCGGTCGCGGTCTGTTCCGGCGCGTACTTCGTTTGCATGTACAGGTGCGAACCGTAGCCCGCGCCGTGCTGGCCTGCGAAATACGGCGTTCCTCGCGCGACTTTCGACGCCGTCCAGAGCTTGAAGCCTTCGTCGAGATCGAAGCTGCTGGCTGTGTAAATGAATTTCGGTTTGGCTGGCCATGGCAATGCCTCGACCGCGGCACGCAGCGGCAGGTAGCCCTCGAGATAGCAAGCCGGCAGCACTTCGCCGAGAAGCGCACGGGCAAAGCGCTCGAACCCATCGCCCGAAACTTCGACCAAGCGCTCGCGGCGGGAGAGATCGATCGCCGCAACGGGCGGCTGCGGACTGCTCCACAGCTGCGGTACTTGCCCAAGGAATAACTGCAACAGCGCCTCATTTGTGCGCGAGAGGTGTGTATCGAGAATGACAGCGTCGGTTTTCCGGCTGAGTTTCGGCAGCAGACCGCGCGCGCAGGCGACCGCCAGGCCGCGCGGGCCCGAGCGGGGCCGTGGCCGCGGCTGCCGGCATCACATAGCCGGCGAGCTGCCGCATCGGCGCACGCCGCTCGGGGGCCGGGCCGCCGAGATGTTGCAGGCGCGCGGGCGTAGAAGACGTGGTTCCAGACCTTGTCGTTGCTTGCCGCAGAGGAAGCTCAGCGAGTTCTGCGTGGCGAGCGTGTAAGCGTCGAAATCGAGCACCGCCGTGCCGTCGATCGCGTAGTCGTCGAGAGCGCGCTCGTTGCTGTGATAGCGGTTGAAAGCCAGCGAAAGATAGCGCGACAGAAAGTGGCCCAGCATGATGCGCCAGTGCCGTTCGCCGTGTTGGATGCCATGTCCGGCGTCGAGCGCTTCGGCGAGTTCCGGCAGCAGCCGATCGGCAAGCGCTTGCAGCGATTCGAAGTCGCGTCGGCGCTGCGCGTGGTTCATGCCAATCGGCGCCGCGACGATGGCGTCCAGGCTTTGCCAGGTTTGGCGGCGAGCGTGCAGCCGGGGCCCATTCCCCGAGGAAGAGCAGTGGCCGGTCGAAGGCCCAGGTCTCTTCGAGCGCGGTGGTGACGAGGAAAGCGCGACGGCTGCGTCATGGCTGCTTGCCCTGGCTTTCGACGAAACGGCGCAGGTCTTCGGCGACGAGCTGGGAGCCATGGATCGAAGGTGGTTGCTGTCGCGGTAGAGGAAGCGGCCGTCCTTGCGCATGCGACAGACGCGATCATCACAGAAGACGCGATCGGGTCGTAGGTGAGAAGCCTCGTCGGCCGGCCAGTTCGGTCTGCACGAATTCGCGCATGCTGCGCTGGCGTTCGAGATAGCTTGTGCGGGGACGGTGCAATCGCGCGGTTGCAGCCAGTCGCCTCGCTCGATGCAATGCGCGGGCATGAAAGGCAACTCGGGCGCGTCGAGCATCAGCACGACCTGCTTGCCCGCCTTCAGGTAGAAATCGACCGTGCGAGCGAGGCTCGTCGTCACCGCAGCGAAGCGGTTCGGCTGCGAATCTACCGATTCAACGTTCCACAGCATTGGGTCGTTCGGACCGAGGTGTTGATAGGCGACGCCTTGTCGGCGTAATTAGAAAGGCATCGCGAAGGTCAGGATGACGAGATCGATCTCGGGGCTACCGGCGACGTAGGTCGATACCGCATCGTTCATTCGCGTACAGCGCAGCCTGTCGCCGTAGTCGTAGGAG